>CAYXUI010000001.1:0-55564 GCA_964468195.1 uncultured Oscillospiraceae bacterium
CCCTGCCCGAAGGCACTGAGATGTGCATGCCCGGCGACAACGTTGTTATGAACGTTGAGCTGATCACCCCCATCGCTATCGAGAAGGGCCTGCGTTTCGCTATCCGTGAAGGCGGCCGTACCGTCGGTTCCGGTGTTGTCACCGAGATCTACGAGTAATCTCCTAGCCTGAATGGTAATCAAATCCCCCAGTCTCCGGACTGGGGGATTTTTTGCGCTATGCCTTTCCCTCTGGGGAAGGTGGCAGCTCGAAGGGCTGACGGATGAGGCATCGGGCTCCAATTGCGCAACTCCGTCCAAATCTACCGGCAAAGAACCGGTAAATACACAATTTCTTTACAATCCCAAAGTTGAATCAACCCCAATTCTATGATATAATGAAATTGTTGAATTTTGACTGGGAAATAAGGTGATGTATTGAAGGAATTGAAGGCAAAAATAATAGAAGCACTGTATTCGGCACTTCCCATTACGGCCATTGTTTACGTTCTGGCACTGACGCCGGTACTGGAGCTGAACCATGCGGAACTGGTGACTTTTACCATCGGTGCAGTGATGCTGATTTTGGGTATTGGCTTGTTCAGCCTGGGGGCGGACCTGGCCATGACGCCCATGGGTACCCACGTGGGTTCCGGTCTGTCCCGGCAGAAGAATCTGAAATTGCTGCTGGGGGTCTGCTTCGTGCTGGGCATGCTTATTACCATAGCGGAACCGGACTTGCAGGTATTGGCAAATCAAGTCAGCGCAGTGATGAACGGAACAGTTTTGATTTACGCAGTTGGCATTGGCGTTGGCGTGTTTCTGGTGGTGGCGATTTTGAAGATCGTCTTCCGGAAGTCTCTTTCCCATATTCTTATGCTGTTTTATATGCTGCTGTTTGCCATGGCCCTGATGGTGGTGGTCAATGGCAATGAAGCGCTGCTTCCCATGGCTTTCGATTCCGGCGGTGTGACCACCGGCCCCATTACCGTGCCCTTTATCATGGCCCTGGGCGTCGGTATTTCCAGCGTACTGGGCGACCGGCATTCCAAGGAGAATTCCTTCGGTCTTGTGGCACTTTGTTCTATCGGCCCGGTGCTGGCAGTGATGCTGCTGGGTTGCTTTATGAAAAACGACCTGACCTACGCCGTGCCGGATTATACGGTCAGTGAAGATATTTTCGGTGCCTTTTCCACTACCTTCCTCCACACCTGCAAGGAAGTTGCCCTGGCCCTTGGGTTGATCGTGGTGTTCTTCCTGATTTGTCAGGCGCTGTTCCTGAAGATCACCCGGCGACAGTTGAACCGCATTGCGGTGGGAGTTGGCTTTACTTATGCAGGTTTGGTGATTTTCCTCACTGGTGTCAATGTGGGCTTTATGCCCATCGGCTATAAGCTGGGCTATTGTCTGGCCTCTGCCAATGAGACCTTCCTGATCTGCTTCGGCGTGGTCATGGGCGTGCTGGTGGTGCTAGCAGAACCGGCCATCCACGTTCTGAATGCCCAGGTGGAGGATGTCACCGGTGGCCTTGTGGACAAGCGGGCCATGATGGTGGGCTTGTGTCTGGGTGTCGGGGCGGCCATTGGACTGAGCATGATCCGCATTGTATTTGATTTTTCCATTGTGTATTATGTGATTCCGGGGTACTTCCTGTCACTGGCTCTGTCTTTGGCAGTGCCACCGGTGTATACCGCCATTGCCTTCGACTCCGGCGGCGTGGCCAGTGGCCCCATGACCTCCGGCTTTATCCTGCCCTTTGCGGTGGGTGCCTGTGTGGCCTTGCAGGGTGAGGCGGCGGTATTGCGGGATGCCTTCGGCGTGGTGGCACTGGTTGCCATGACCCCCCTGATCACCATTCAGCTGCTGGGCTTCCGGGGTATTTTGGCAGAACGCCGGGCAGAGCGGAAGGCCATGGCACGGATCCTCAGCGCCGACGACCAGCAGATCATCAATTTTCTGTAACAGGAGGGAACCATGGGAAATACCATTCACGATTCCGCCATCAAGCGGCTGAAGCTCCTGATTACGGTGGTGGATCGATCCAAAGGAGAATTTTATCTGGACGTTATCAGCCAGTTTGACGCCAATTTTCAGATGGGCATGGGCGGCCTTGGCACCGCCAATTCCGAACTGGTGGATCTGCTGGGACTGGAGCCCCACAAAGCAGTGCTCCTGAGTGTGGTTAGGGAAGACCAGGTGGACAGCATTTTGCAGACGCTGGAAGAGAAATTTGCCACCATCCGCAACGGAAAGGGCGTTGCCTTTGCCGCGCCACTGAGCAGCGTCATCGGCGTGAATTTGTATCGATTCTTCAGTGACAGGAGGGAAGTGTAAGATGAAAACCAACGACCATGAAGTGATTTTTGCCATCGTCAACTCCGGCTATGCCGAGGACGTTATGGATATTGCCCGGGAACAGGGTGTCCGCGGCGGCACGATTCTCAACGCCAGAGGAGTGGTCAAGCAGGATGCGGCGGAATTTTTCGGCATCCCGCTCCACGAGGATAAAGAAATTCTGATGATGGTGGTGGAAAAGTCCATCCGGGATCAGGTGCTCAATTCCATCTACAAGCAGATGGGCATGGCAAAGAAAGCCAAAGGCATCGCTTTCTCCCTGCCGGTAACCGATGTGGCCGGCCTTGCCCCAAAGGTGCCTGCGGTGGAAGAAAGTTGATAATTGACTGTTGATACTGTGAATCGAGGTTTGAACCTTTCATAGAAGTTGTTTGGTGTGTATCGCCCCTAGAGCGAAGCGAAATTCCTTCCCCCGGGGGGAAGGTGGCCGAGCGACAGCGCGGTCGGAAGAGGAACGGCGAAATCTTATGTCCTGCAGGAAGTCTGATACATCGCAAAAAAACGTAATATTTTTGCCCGCATTCCTCTTCAGTCACGGCTAAAAGCCGTGCCAGCTTCTTCCCGGGAGAAGCAATTTACGGGCTTCGCCCGCCGGGACGGGAAACCCGTCCCCTACAAGCTTCAATGATTGATTCACATTGACAGTTGCGAAATCCTATGCGAAGAAAACTTTGCATTCTGCATTCTGCATTCCGGAAAATGCCTGATTTTTGTAAGGTTATAAAAGAAAGCACCGCTTCCGATTGGGAAGCGGTGCTTTCTTGCGACGCGGATCTGTAAGCCGGGTTCTGTCTTGACAGCCATCTATCTAGTCCCGCAGTTGCCCACGGGATCCAGCCGCCTCCTCGGGACGATCGGGCCGATCGTATGTCCCTCCACGGCGTTGCTCCGGGATAGAGTTTACATCGTAAAACCCATGTTACCATGAGCCGGGTGGGCTCTTACCCCACCTTTTCATCCTTGCTCGGAAGTTGCCAGGCAGTTTCCGGGCGGTATCTCTCTGTTGCACTTGTCCTGAGGTCACCCTCGGCGGGCGTTACCCGTTATCCTTGCCCTGTGGAGCCCGGACTTTCCTCATCCGCTGCCTTTCGGCATGCGTCCGCGGCTGTCCGATCCGGTCACCGGAATATTGTAGCGCAAGAATGGGAAATTGTCAAGAAATCACCGCGGAAATCCACGAAATGCCAGGGGGATTTGCGGGAGGATGCGCAAATGTCTTGCAAAATGGGTTCTCACAGGATATACTATAGCTACCAAATAAGAAATGAGGCATGCAATATGAGCACTGCATTTGAAGCATATTTTACATCCCTCCGGGGTAAGCGCATTGCGGTTTTGGGCCTTGGCGTCAGCAACCGGCCATTGGTTCGGCTGCTGCTGGAATTCGGCTGCGATGTTATGGGCTGTGACAAGACCCCCAGGGAAAAGCTGGACGCAGAAGTGCTGGAGCTGGAACACCTTGGCTGTAAGCTCCATGTGGGGGAAGACTATTTAGAGGGGGTTCAGGCGGATGTCCTGTTCCGGACTCCCGGCATGCACCCGGCCAACCCGGCCATTGAAGCCCTGCGGAGCCGGGGGGCAGAGGTGACTTCCGAAATGGAAGTCTTCTTCGAGGTCTGCCCCTGCCATCTACTGGCGGTCACCGGTTCCGACGGAAAAACTACCACCACCACCCTGATTTCCGAAATGCTGAAAGCCGCCGGGAAAACCGTCTGGCTGGGGGGTAATATCGGCACCCCGCTGCTGCCTCTGGTGCGGCAGATGAAGGAAGAGGACTACGCCGTGGTGGAGTTGAGCTCCTTCCAGCTTATGGATATGCGCCGGAGCCCGGAGCGGGCTCTGATTACCAACCTGGCTCCCAACCATCTGGATATCCACAAGGATATGCAGGAATATGTGGATGCCAAGAAGAATATCTTCCGCTATCAGGAGAAAACCGGCCTACTGGTACTGAATGCCGAAAACGCCATCACCGCCGACTTCCGGGGCAACGGCGAGACCCGGTTCTTCTCCCGGCAGGGGGATGCTCACGTCTGCCTGAAAGCCGGCGTGATTTACCGGGGCGGCGAAGCCGTGCTGATGGTAAGTGACATTCTCATTCCCGGTGTCCATAATGTGGAAAACTACATGGCTGCCATTGCCATGGTGGAGGGACTGGTGGAGGACGACATCATCCGTCAGGTGGCCAAGAACTTCGGCGGTGTGGAGCACCGCATTGAGCTGGTGCGCATCAAGGACGGTGTCCGGTTCTATAACGATTCCATTGCCTCTTCTCCCAGCCGTACCATTGCGGGCTTACGGAGCTTCCCGGAGAAGGTCATCCTCATTGCCGGCGGTTACGATAAGCACATTCCCTACGATGTTCTGGGGTCGGAAGTTTGCGCTCATGTCAAGAAGCTGTTCCTGGGGGGTGCCACCGGTGAAAAGATCCGGCAGGCGGTGATTGCCTGCCCGGACTATGATCCTGAGCAATTGGAGATCGTGGACTGCGGCACCTTTGCGCCTGCGGTGCAGGCTGCGGCAGAAGCGGCAAAATCCGGAGATGTGGTGCTGATGAGCCCTGCCAGCGCCGCCTTTGACCAGTTTAAAAACTTCATGGTCCGGGGCGAATATTACAAAAAACTGGTAAAGGAGCTGTAAGCCGTGGAAGTGACGAAGCTTATGCGCAAAGCCCTGCCCCTGAAAAAATGCGGTGCCGTCATCGTGGCGGCAGGCAGTGCATCCCGGATGGGAGGCATCGACAAAGTCATGGCCCCCTTGCAGGGGGAACCCATGATCGCCCGGACGGTGCGGGCGTTTCAAAACTGTGATGCCATTTCTCAAATCGTTATCGTCACCCGGGAAGATCTGATCCGTCCCATTTCCGGCCTGTGCCGGGATATGGACAAGGTGGCTGCCGTGGTGGTAGGGGGCAACAGCCGACAGGAATCCGTCCATTTGGGGCTGAACGCACTGGATAAGTCCTGCAAGTTGGCAGCCGTTCACGATGGTGCCCGGCCACTGATTTCCTGCGAAGTCATTGACCGGACGGTGCGGGCGGCTCACACCTATGGCGCAGCAGCCCCGGCCATTCCGGTGAAAGATACCATCAAAGTGGTGGAAGGCCGGATGGTGAAGGAGACTCCTGACCGGGCCACCCTCTTTGCCGTCCAGACCCCTCAGGTCTTTGACTTTGACCTGCTTCGGGGTGCCCTTTCCAGGGCGGAAGACGACGGAGCTCAGGTCACCGACGACTGCTCTGCCGTGGAGCGGCTGGGCATGAAGATCAAAATCGTGGAAGGAGAGGAACGGAACCTGAAGGTCACCACTCCTCTGGATTTGAAAATTGCGGAAATGCTGTTGGAGGATACACAATGAGAATTGGTCACGGGTATGATGTACACAAACTGGTGGAAGGCCGGGATCTGATACTGGGCGGCGTGAAAATTCCCTGTGAAAAGGGTCTGCTGGGCCACTCCGATGCGGATGTGCTGCTTCATGCAGTGTCCGATTCCCTGCTGGGTGCGGCAGGACTGGGGGACATTGGCAAGCACTTCCCGGATACGGATCCCAAATACAAGGGGGCAGACTCTCTGGAACTGCTTCGTATCGTTGCAAAGAAAGTGCAGGAGAAGGGCTACCATGTCAGCAACATCGATGTGACCATGATCGCCCAGAGACCCAAGCTGAAAGATTACATCCCCGCCATGGCCGCCAATATCGCCTCTGCCGTGGGCATTGCCCCGGATCGGGTGAATGTGAAGGCCACCACGGAAGAACATCTGGGCTTCACCGGAGAGGGGCTAGGCATGTCCTGTCATGCGGTGTGCCTGCTGGAGGAATAAAAGATGGGTATGTTTGCTTTTTCACTGCTTGACAGCGTGTTTCCGATTTTATTCCTGATCGTGTTTTTGTGCGTTATGGGAGTCTTAGTTGGAACCTTTGTGTCTGCCTTTAAGCAGCGCCGGAAAGATGACCGTAGCCCCCGTCTGACGGTGGAAGCCACCATCGTGGCCAAACGGCAGGATTTTCGCAAACATTCCGGCGACAGTATGCTCCACTACACGGATTACTACGTCACCTTTCAGGTAGAAAGCGGTGACCGGATGGAGCTGGAAGTGGAAGGCAGGGACTATGGCATGCTGGTGGAAGGGGACAAAGGCAAACTGACCTTCCAGGGCAGCCGGTTTTTGGGCTTTGAACGGGTGTGAACAACAGAATGGATGGAAAAAGGAGAGACAAAACAATGTCTCTCCTTTTTGCTGTTTTCCGGCGGGGAACCGGTTCGACCCATTGTGCATAGACTGGTTCGGGAGGTTATGCCTATGAAAAGCTACTATATCACCTTCCGCTCGGTGACCTTTGCCCAGCGGGGGGAGCGGATATTGAACCGGAACGGATTCCGCTGTACCCTTCAGCGGACGCCCCGATGGATGGAAGAACAGGGCTGCGGGTATGCCCTGCGGCTGTGGAGCGAGGATCCCGCCGTGGCAGTGAACTTGCTGCGGCGGCACAATATCCCCCTGCGGCGGCTGTATATTCAGGGGGCAGATGGGCAACTGGAGGAAATGGGGCTATGATTTATCTGGATGCCGGGGCCACCTCTTTCCACAAACCGGCGCAGGTCTATCGGGCAGTGAACCGGGCTATGATGACCTGCGCAAATCCCGGCCGAGGCGGATATCCGGCGGCCATGGCAGCATCAGAGCAGGTCTATGCCTGTCGGGAAGCGGCGGGGCGGCTCTTTTCCTGCCAACCGGAACAGGTGGTGCTGACCACCAGCTGCACCCACGGGCTGAATCAGGCCATCCATTCTCTGGTGAAGCCGGGATCGACCGTGGTGATCTCCGGCTTTGAGCACAATGCCGTCACCCGACCCCTCCATGCGCTGGGAGTGAATATTCGGGTGGCGGGACGGAATCTTTTTGACTGGGCGGATACGTTGGCGGAATTTGAACAGGCACTAAATGGGGCAGATGTGGCGATATTTACCCATGTGTCCAATGTTTTCGGCTATATCCTGCCGGTGGAAGCACTGGCGGCTATATGCCGGAAACGCGGGATTCCCTTTATTCTGGATGCCGCCCAGTCTGCCGGGGGACTGGAAGTGTCCCTTGCAAAACTGGGGGCAGACTTCATCGCTATGCCGGGGCACAAGGGATTGCTTGGTCCACAGGGAACGGGGCTGCTCCTGTGTCGGGCAGGGGCAGAACCTCTGCTCTATGGCGGAACGGGCAGTGCTTCGATTTTGCAGACAATGCCGGAAGACCTGCCGGAACGGCTGGAACCGGGAACCCTGAATGTGCCGGGCTATGCCGGATTGGCAGCGGGGCTGAACTGGCTGAACCGCACCGGAGTGGAGAAGGTGTACGCCCGGGAGCACCGTCAACTCCGCCGCTGCGTTGCGGGGCTGGAAGAACTGGGAATGCAGGTGTTTGCCGGGCCTCATCAGGCAGGGACGGTATCTTTCCTGCCGGGGATGGACTGTGAAGAAGCGGCGGCCATGCTGGCGAAAGAGGGCATCGCTGTCCGGGCGGGGCTCCACTGCGCTCCCTATGCCCACGAAAGTGCAGGGACCCTGGACACCGGCACGGTGCGGGTCAGCTATGGTTTCGGGGTAGAAGATTGGCAAACCGCTGCCTTTTTACGGGCTGCGTCCAAATTGCCCCCGGTTCGGGAATAAAATTTTTACAGAATGTCTATTGCCAAGAAGGCGGTAATCCGCTATAATAGACAAGATAATAGGTAAGTATACGATAGCGCAGTATACGCTGACGGAAGTTGACATAAAAGGGGACGAAAGTTATGCAAATCCTGCAGGAGTTTGCCCATAGACTGCAAAGCATGCAGTGGTCGGATTTTCTGGATATTGCCCTGGTGGCCTATATGATCTATAAGTTGCTGCCATTGGTGCGGACGCCCCATGTCATGCGCATTGCCCGGACGGTGGTGGCGCTGGTATTGGTGACCTGGCTGACGGATGTGCTGGATCTGTACACCCTGAACTGGATCCTCAGTCAGTTGCTGGCCATCGGACTGCTGGCTTTCGTGGTGCTGTTCCAGCCGGAACTGCGGCGGATGCTGGAGCACTTGAGCAATGTGAAGATCAGCAAGCTCTTTGACGTGACAAAACCGGTGCGGGAAATGGAACACGTCATCGCCCAGACCGTTATGGCCTGTGAAGTCATGAGCCAGGAGAAAGTGGGCGCACTGATCGTCTTTTCCCGGGAGCAGCGGCTGGAAGAATACTTCAAAACCGGCACCCAGATCGACGGTCAGGTTTCTGCCCAGCTGCTGCGGAACATTTTCTTTAAGAATTCTCCGCTGCATGACGGTGCCACCATCATCCGGGACGGCCGCATCGCCGCGGCGGGCTGTGTACTGCCCCTGTCCGATAACCACCGGCTCAGTGCCGATCTTGGCACCCGGCACCGGGCAGGCGTGGGTATGAGCGAGGCTTCCGATGCGGTGGTGGTCATCGTGTCTGAGGAAAACGGCTCCATTTCCGTGGCAGCCAACGGTATGCTCAAGCGCCATCTGGCTCCCCAGACGCTGGAGAAACTGCTGCGCAATGAGCTGTGCCCGGAACAGGCACCGGAAACCGGCCTCCGGGTCGGTCAGCGGATGCTGAAGAAGATCAACAAGTCAGGTCAGGAGGAGCAAAGCCGGTATGAGGAAAAATAAGATCTATTCTGTCATCCTGTCCGTAGCCATTGCCTTCGGCCTGTGGCTGTATGTTGTCAGCAATGTCACCAGCGAAACGGACATTACCTTTGAAGGGATCCCTGTGGTCCGGGAAGGTGAGACCATCCTGACAGAGCGGAACTTGATGGTCACCAATATGTCCGCCAATACGGTATCCATCAACCTGGCAGGCTCCCGGGATGTGTTGAGCAGGATTGATAAGAGCAATACCAGTGTCAAGATCGATATGAGCAAGATCACGGAACCCGGGGAGAAGATCGCTATGAACTACACCCCCTCCTTCCCGGCGGATGTGTCCGCCAGCGATCTGGATATCCGGGAAAAGAGCCCCAGCATCATCTATGTGGATGTGGATTATCGCCGCTCCTATGATATCCCGGTGCAGGTAAAGTGGACGGGCACCCGGAGTGAAAACTACATTTACGATACGGAAAACTATACATTGGATACCACTGTGGTCACCATCACCGGTCCGGCTACTGTGGCCGATCAGATCCGCTATGCTCTGATTGAGATTGATCTGACCAACCGGGGAGAATCCATCAGTGAAAGTTTCTCCTATACCCTCTGCGACGGAGAGGGCAATCCCGTGGATGCCAAGCTCATCACCACCAATGTCGAGCAGATCCGCCTGGATGCCCAAATCCAGCGGATCCAGGAGATCAATCTGGTGGCGGATATTCTCTACGGCGGCGGTGCCACCAGGGAAAATACCACGGTGACACTGAACCCCGCTACCATCCGGGTATCCGGCGGGGAAGCGGTGCTGGCAGAACTGGGTGACAGCATTACCGTGTGCACCATCAACCTGGCGGAGATCGAGAAATCCACCAAGGAACTGAAATACACCATTGCCTTGCCGGAGGGCGTTACCAACCAGACCGGCGTATCCGAGGTGACGGTATCCGTGACCTTTGCGGGACTGAAGACCAAGGAATTCGTGGTGGAGAATTTCCAGAAGATGAACGTGCCCGAGGGCATGGAGGCGGAGATCATCAACGCCAGCCTGACCATCAAAGTCCGGGGTCCTGAAGAGGAACTGGCCTTGCTGGAAGAGCGGGATATCACCGCCGTGGTGGATTTCACCAATGCGGAGGTGGGAACTGCCACCTATAAGGCGACCATCACTTTTGGGGACAAGTTCCCCAACCTGGGTGTGCTGAAAACCAACTCTGTATCGGCAACGGTACAGGCAGCGGGAGGCTAAACGTGGAGCAGTTTGTACGGGTCAAGGAAGTTTATGACAACGGGACTGCCGATGTCTTCGTCATCCGGAAAAGTGCCTGTTCCGGGGATTGCCATAAGTGCTCCGGTTGCGGCGCTGCCAAGGAAAGCGTGGTGGTCAACGCCGCCAACCACATCGGTGCCCGCCGGGGAGACCTGGTGAAAATGGTATCCGATACCGGCCCCGTCATGAAGGCGGCGGTGGTGCTGTATGTCATCCCCTTGGTGCTGTTCTTCCTGGGGTACTACCTGGGGACGCTGCCGGGAAATTTCGGCGCTCTGGGCGGGGGACTGGGATTTGCCCTGGGGGTGGCGGTGGTACTGGTCTATGACCGGGCCGTTGGAAAAAAGAATGATCTGGGCTATACCATTACGGCTTTCGCCGGGGACAGCCTGATTCAAAATATGAGAAAAGAGGGTCATAATCATGGTTAAGAGCATGACCGGCTACGGCCGTTGCCTGGAAACGGTGAACGGACGGGAATACACCGTGGAGGTGCGCTCCGTCAACAACCGCTATCTGGATTGCAGCGTGAAACTGCCGAGAACCCTGTCCTTTGCCGAGGAAACGGTAAAGCAGGCAGTGAAGGGAACCATTTCCCGGGGCAAGGTGGATGTGTTTATCACCGTCCGGGCCGAAGGGGCTGCGGACGTACAGATCAGCCTGAACGAAGCCATGGTGGCAGGATACCTAGCCGCCATGAAGCAGATGGCAGAAAAATACGAAATTCAGGACGATATCAGCGTGTCTCTGATCTCCCGGATGCCGGAGGTATTCACCGTGGAGAAGCCCCAGGTGGACGAAGATCAGCTCCGTGCCGATTTGATGGGCGTGGTGGAAAAAGCACTGGAAAGCTACGATGCCATGCGTACCACCGAAGGCAAGGCACTGGAAAACGACCTGCGCAGCCGGGGCCAGACCATTTTGAATCTGGTGTCTCAGGTGGAGGCAGGCAATGCTCAGACCGTCATCGACTATCGTACCCGTTTGGAAAACAAGCTGAGAGAAGTGCTGGCCAATACCGCCATCGACGAAAGCCGGATCCTGACGGAAGCTGCCATCTTTGCCGATAAGGTTGCTGTGGATGAAGAGACCGTCCGTCTGCGCAGCCACTTAGAGCAGATGAACACCATGCTGACCGCAGGTGGCGCCATCGGCCGGAAGCTGGACTTCCTGTTGCAGGAAATGAACCGGGAGGCCAATACCATCGGCTCCAAGTGTACCGATGTCCGGCTGGCCCGGATCGTGGTGGATATCAAGGCCGAGCTGGAAAAGATCCGGGAACAGACCCAGAACATTGAGTAAGGGCTGGTTATGATGAAACTCATTAACATTGGCTTTGGCTCCATGGTGGCGGCCAATCGGCTGCTGGCCATCGTGGCTCCGGATTCGGCACCCATCAAGCGTGTTGTTCAGGAGGCCCGGGACCGGGGAATGCTTATTGATGCGTCCTTTGGACGGAAGACCAAAGCGGTGATCCTGATGGATACGGACCATGTGATCCTGTCCGCCATTCCCACGGAAACCATTTCCGCCCGGTGGATGGGCAAACAGGATGATGACGAGGAGGAAGAGAAGCTGTGAACAAAGGAAAACTGGTTGTGATCTCCGGTGCTTCCGGCGTGGGAAAAGGTACGGTTTTGGGTATCATGATGGAAAAGTGCCCCAGCCTGTCCTTCTCCGTTTCCGCCACCACCCGGCCCCCCAGACCTGGTGAGCAGGATGGCGTGCACTACTACTTCATAACGAAGCAGCGCTTTGAAGAAATGATCGCCGGCGGAGAATTCCTGGAATACGATGCCCACATGGCAAACTACTATGGCACCCCCAGAGCCCAGGTAGAGGAAAAGCTGCAAAAGGGATCCGTGCTGTTGGACATTGACCCAAAGGGCGCCCGGCAGGTGAAGGATGCTGCGCCGGAGGCCATGCTGGTGTTTATTATGCATCCTTCCATGGAGGAGCTGGAGCGCCGGCTCCGGGGCCGGGGCGACACCCCGGAAGATCAGATCGCTGTCCGCCTGGAACGGGCGGTTTGGGATATGGAGCAGCGGTTCTGGTATGACCATGTGGTGGTCAACGATGATCCCCAGCGCTGCGCCGATGAAATACTGAAATTGATTGCCGAATAAGGCAAAGAAAAAATTGGAGGAATTGAACTATGCTGTACCCCCCTGTTGCTGATTTGCTGAAAAATGTAGATAGCCGTTACCTGCTGGTGAATGTGGTTGCCCACCGGGCCCGCCAGATCGCCGCCGAGGCCGAAGCCTTCCAGGAAGAACTGCCCGAGAAGCCCGTTACCCTGGCCATCCAGGAAGTGGCCGACGGCAAGCTGTCCGGCTCTGTGAAGGAAGAATATAAGAAATAAGTTTCAGACGCTGACTGCGGAAAATAGTTGACAGTGGACAGTTGTGGTATCCCCTTCGGGGATGAATTTGAATTTTTGTATACGTTCAACGCTTGATCCCTGTTATCTATGCAATCGGGAAGGAGTGAGAGGCCATGATCGGGAAAATTGCGGTTTCTGCGGCGAATTTTGCCATCGATAAGCCCTACTCCTACCGAATCCCGGAGGGAATGGAACTGTTCCCCGGTCAGCGGGTGATGCTGCCCTTTGGCAGAGCCAACAAGCAGACCGAGGGCGTGGTGTTGTCTGTGGAGACGGGGGAGGAAACCGGATTAAAGCCGGTGACCTGCTGCCTGGACCCCCAGCCGCTGCTGTCCCAAAACCAACTGCGGCTGGCGGCTTTCCTGCGGGAGCGGTATTTCTGCACCTTTTACGATGCCATCCGGACCATGCTGCCGGGAGGCCTCTGGTTTCAGGAAAAGCAGCGCTTTTCCCTGACGGAAGACCGCTCCTGGAAGGATAAGACCATCCGCAAGCCCTGTGCCCGGGAAATTTTGACGCTGCTGGAAAATTTGGGCGGCACGGCGGAAGAATCCGCTCTGCGCGATCTGATCCCGGAGGAAGCGACTCTGCGGGAGACCGTGGCCTATCTGGCCCGGAAAAAGTGGATCACCGCTCAGCAGGAATTCCTGCGGCGAACCAACGACAAAACCGAGAAAATCGCCACACTGGCATCTTCCCCGGAGGAAGCCATGGCCTTTGCTGCCAAGCGGCCAAAATCCGCTACCATGCAGAAAAGTGTGCTGGAGCTGCTGTGCAGCGTAGGTACGGCGGCGGTGAAGGATATTTGCTATTTTACCGGAGCTTCCACCGCCACGGTGAACCGGCTGGAAAAGCTGGGATATGTGACGCTGCAGGAGCGGCCGGTCCTGCGCTGCCGGGAGATCCGCCCGGCGAAGCTGGAGGGGCCGCTGGTATTGAATCCGGAACAGAACCGGTGTTATGAAGGCCTTGCCACCCAGATGGGGCAGCAGGAGCCGGGAATTGCCCTGCTCCACGGTGTAACCGGTTCCGGAAAGACATCTATTTATATCCAGCTCATCCGGAAAAGTCTGGATGATGGAAAAGCAGCCATGTTATTGGTGCCGGAAATTGCCCTGACGCCCCAGCTTCTGGGACTTCTGGCGGCCTATTTTGGCGATCAGGTGGCTGTGCTCCACAGCAGCCTGTCTGCCGCCGAGCGGTACGACCAGTGGAAACGGGTTTACTCCGGGGCGGCCAAAGTTATTGTGGGTACCCGCAGTGCGGTGTTTGCCCCCTGTGATCCTGGCCTGATCATTCTGGACGAGGAACAGGAGCACTCCTACAAATCCGAAAATTCCCCCCGGTACGATGCCCGGGAGGTAGCCATCTGGCGGGGAGCAAAGGAAAAAGCTCTGGTGTTGCTGGGTTCGGCGACCCCTTCCATTGAGAGCATGTACCGGGCCAAATCCGGCCTTTACCGGCTGTATACTCTGAAAAACCGCTATAACGGCAAACCATTGCCTCAGGTGGAAATTGTGGACATGCGGCAGGAGCTGGAAATGGGCAACGATCTGTCCTTAAGCGTCCCCCTGCGGCAGGCCATGATGGATACCCGGGATCAGGGTCATCAGTCTGTGCTGCTGCTGAATCGCCGGGGAGCTTCCCGGGCGCTGGTATGCGTGGATTGCCGGGAAGTACCGGAATGCCCGCGGTGCAGCATCCGCTTGACCTATCACAGTGCCAACAAGCGGCTCATGTGCCACTACTGCGGTTACTCCCAAACCGTGCCGGAGCGGTGCCCCAGCTGCGGCGGCCCCTTAAAAACCATCGGCACTGGCACCCAGAAGGTGCAGGAGGAACTTGCCTTTCTGTTCCCGGAAATGGAAGTCAGCCGCATGGATGCGGATACCGTCAGTGCTGCCAATCCCCACGAGGCCATTCTGGAGCGGTTCCAGAAGGAAAACATCCCGGTGCTCCTTGGCACCCAGATGGTGGCCAAGGGATTGAACCTGCCCAATGTCACATTGGTGGGGGTGCTGGATGCGGACTTGAGCCTGTACACCGGAGGATTCCGGGCAGGGGAGACAACTTTTAACATGCTGACCCAGGTAGTGGGCCGTGCCGGCCGGGGAGATGCGGCGGGCCGCGCCATGATCCAGACCCTGGTGCCGGAGCATCAGGTCATCCGCCTGGCGGCGGAACAGAACTACGACGGGTTTTACGAATTGGAAATTCAGCTGCGGCGGGTGCAGAACGCACCGCCCTTTGGAGATATTGCCACGGTTTGCTTCTCCGGTCAGGAGGAGGCAGCGGTGCTCCGGGGGGCGGTCAAGTTCCGGGACAGCCTGAAAGCCTGTCTGCGGCAGGAAATATATGCAAACGAAGTCTGCACGGTTCTGGGGCCTGCCCCCTGCGCCGTGGCGAAAATCAACTATCATTTCCGTTATCAATTGACGCTGCGCTGCCGGATGACGAAGAATCTGCGGCTGCTGCTGGCCCATCTGCTGCGGCAGTTCAGCAAGGACAAGCTGAACCGGAACGTCAGTGCCTTTGTGGATGTTAACGGGACGGAATCATAGAAAGAAGGAAACAACATGGGACTGCGAAAGATTTTGACTGACAAAGATCCTGCCCTGCACAAGGTTTGCAGACCGGTGGAAAAATTTGACGGCAAGCTGCATAGATTGCTGGACGACATGGCCCAGACAATGGAAGACGCCAACGGTGTGGGTCTGGCTGCCCCTCAGGTGGGCATTCTGCGCCGGGTGGTGGTGGTGGACACCGGTGACGGTATTCTGGAACTGGTGAATCCCACACTGGTGGAAACTGACGGTGAGCAGGTAGGTGCCGAAGGTTGCCTCAGCGTGCCGGGCCGGTACGGCCTGGTGAAACGGCCCTACTATGCCAAAGTCCGGGCCCAGGACCGCAACGGCGAATGGTTTGAAGTGGAAGGCGAAGAGCTCATCGGCCGCTGCTTCTGCCACGAGCTGGATCATCTGGACGGCATCGTCTACACGGAAGTCATGGAGCGGTTCCTGACGGAAGAAGAACTGGAAATGGAAGAATAAGCGCAAATCAGAGAGTGAAAAGCGCTCAAGCCAACCAGCGGCCGCTGGCCGCCGGGGCGTCGAAGGCGCCGCCCCCCTACGATGGCTTTCGATGATTGACTTGCATCTGTAGGTGCACAACGTTATGGAGGAAATACCTTTGCGGGTTGTATTTATGGGAACGCCGGATATTGCGGCGACTTGCTTGAAAAAAATACTGGAAGACGGCTTTGAAGTGGTGGGTGTTTATACCCAGCCTGACCGCCCCAAGGGACGGGGCATGAAGATGGTGGCTTCTCCCGTGAAGGAAGTGGCACTGGCCGCGGGGATCCCTGTGTTCCAGCCGGAGAATTTCCGGTCGGAGGAAACCGTGGAGGAGCTCCGGGCATTGGAGCCGGATGTCTGCGCTGTGGTGGCCTATGGCCGCATTCTGCCCCAGAAGGTGCTGGATGTGCCCACCAAGGGCTGTATCAACATCCACGCGAGCCTCTTACCCCAGTACCGGGGCAGTGCTCCCTACCAGTGGGCGGTGCTGGATGGCATGAAAGAGACCGGCGTTTCTGCCCAGCACATGGTGTGGGAAATGGATGCCGGTGATGTTATCGATGTGGAGAAGACCCCCATCGGGGAAAACGAAACTGCCGGAGAGGTGCTGGATCGTCTGGCGGTTCTGGGTGCCAAGCTCCTGAGCAGGGTTTTGTGCCGGGTGCAGTGTGGCGAAGATTGCTGCGGCACCGCCCAATGCCCGGAGGACGTGACCTTTGCCCCCATGCTGGATAAGTCCATGTGTCCCATCGATTGGACGAAGACTGCACAGCAGGTTCACAATCAGGTGCGGGGTCTCCATCCCTGGCCTGTGGCTACCATGGAGTTGCAGGGCAAAAAGTTCAAAGTCCACGAGACCCGTGTAGTAGAAGGCAGCAGTAAGCCCGGTGAAATTCTGGGCCTGACCAAAACCGGTCTGCGGATCGCCTGCGGCGAAGGTGCCGTGGAAATTCGCTCTTTGCAGGCCGAAGGTGGCAAACGGATGGCTGCGCCGGATTACTTCCGGGGTCATCCTCTGGAAAACTGATGGGGGCCCGGGAAACGGCGCTGAATGCGCTGATGGCCTGCCGGAAAAACGATGCCTGGTCCAACGGCGTGCTGAAAGAGTATATCCAGCGGGATCGGCTGGACAGCCGGGATGCTGCTTTGGCGACACGGCTGTGCTATGGCGTGCTGCAAAACCGGCAGAAACTGGACTTTTATTTGCAGCAGCTTCTCACCGGAAAACTCCGGGATCTGCATCCCGTGGTGCGGGATATCCTCCATCTGGGGCTGTACCAGCTGTATGAGATGGACAAGATTCCCGACAGTGCCGCCGTGAACGAATCCGTGACCCTGACGAAAAAATATCAGAAAAATCCCAAAGCGGCTTCTTTGGTCAATGGTGTTCTGCGCAACGCCGTCCGTACCAAGGGCACGCTGAAGGAGCCGGTAAGCTATGCCGACCGATACAGCCATCCGGAGGAACTGATTTCCCTATTAAAGAAGAATCTGCCAAAGGGGACGCTGGAGCCTATGCTTCAGGCGAACAATGCTTCCCCAGAGATCACGGTGCAGGTAAATACCCTGCGTACCACGGCAGAAGAGTTGATAAGAATATTGGAAGCGCAGCATGTTTCCGCCAGGCCCCACGGCTGGATGGAAAACTGCCTGGTGCTGTCCGGTACCGGCAATCTGGAACATCTGCCTGCCTTCCGGCAGGGACTGTTCTATGTGCAGGATCCTGCCGCCAAGCTCAGTGTCCTCTGCGCCCAGCTTCCCAAAGAAGGGGCAAAGGTGCTGGACTGCTGTTCTGCCCCCGGTGGCAAGAGTTTTGCCGCCGCCATGGCCATGAATGGATTGGGAGAGATCACCTCCTGTGATGTGCATCCCCATAAGGTGGCCCTCATCGAAAACGGTGCCGCCCGGCTGGGGCTTACCAACATCACCGCCCGGTGCCAGAACGCAACGGAAACGGTGCCGGAATGGGTAGGAAATATGGACTGCGTCATTGCCGATGTGCCCTGTTCCGGCCTTGGCATTATCCGGAAAAAGCCGGATATCCGCTATAAAGATTTGGAAGAAATGAAACAACTGCCCCAGTTGCAGCTGGCGATTTTGTCCAATCAGGCGCATTATGTCAAGCCCGGCGGGGTGCTGCTGTATTCCACCTGTACCGTGCTGAAAGCGGAAAATGAAGATGTGGTGGACGCCTTCCTGAAAGATCACCCGGACTTTGTGCGGGAAAATCTGACGCTGCCGGATGTGTTCCCCAAGAATGAAAACGGCATGCTGACCCTGATCCCCGGCCAATATGATACCGACGGCTTCTTCATCTGCCGTCTGCGGAGGAATGTATGAATCTCAAATCCCTGACCCAGCCGGAGCTGGCGGATATTCTGAAAAATCTGGGACAGCCTGCCTTCCGGGCCAAGCAGATCTACTCCTGGCTCCATAAGGGGGTACGCTCCTATGACGAGATGACCAACCTGCCCAAATCTCTGCGGGATACCCTTGCAAAAGAATATCCTATTTGCCCGCCCCAGGTGGTGCGCAAGCAGGAATCCAAGCGGGATGGTACCATCAAATATCTGTGGCAGCTGTCCGACGGCAACTGCGTGGAGACGGTACTGATGCGCTACAACTATGGCAACACCGTCTGTATCTCCACGGAAGTGGGCTGCCGGATGGGCTGCGCTTTCTGCGCTTCTACCATCGGCGGTCTGGTGCGGCGACTGGAGCCTTTTGAGATGCTGGATGAAGTGCTCTTTACCCAGATCGATTCCGGCCTGCCCATTTCCCGGATCGTGCTTATGGGCATCGGGGAACCTCTGGATAATTTTGACAATGTATTGCGCTTTCTGGAGCTGGTGAACAGCCCGGAGGGCATGAACATTTCCATGCGGCACATCAGTCTCAGTACCTGCGGCCTGGTGCCGAAGATCGATGAACTGGCGGAAAAGAAACTACAGATCAGTCTGGCCATTTCCTTTCACGGCCCCAATAACGAGATCCGCAGCAAGGTCATGCCGGTGAACAAGCTTTATCCCATGGAAGAGTTGTTGGAAGCTTGCCGCCGGTATTACGCGGCCACCAGCCGCCGGATCCATTTTGAATACGCCATGATCGACGGGGTCAACGACCGGGTAGAGGATGCCAAAGAGCTCCTGCGCCGGATGAAGGGCCTGCCTGCCCACTTCAATCTGATCCCTCTGAACCATGTGGAGGAAAGTCCGCTGAAGCCCAGCAGTAAAGCTGCTGTGGCGGCATTCCAGAAAACTTTGGAAGACGGGGGCATTACCGCTACCGTCCGACGGACTTTGGGAGGCGACATTGACGCTTCCTGCGGTCAGTTGCGCCGGAAATATACGAAAGAACATACCTAGGAAGGAGCTCGCTTATGCAAAGCTGGGGATTGACCGATCCCGGTTGCGTCCGCAAGCAAAATCAGGACGCATATCGAATTGAACAGCTGGATCGGCATACGCTGCTGTGTATTGTCTGTGACGGCATGGGCGGAGCAAAATCCGGTAATGTTGCCAGCACTCTGGCAGTGGAGGTCTTTGCCGAGGAGATCCGGCGCTGCTGGAGCCCGGGCATGGACATCGATAAGATCGACCAGATGCTGCGAAACACGGTGAAACTGGCCAACTTCACCGTCTACGACCAGTCGGCCCAGTTTGAAGAATTTTCCGGCATGGGCACCACGTTGGTGGCGGTACTGGTCCGGGACAAGATGGCGGTCATCGTCAACGTAGGTGACAGCCGGGCCTATGGCATTACCCGGGAAGGCATCAGCCAGATCACCAAAGATCACTCCCTGGTGCAGATGATGGTGGACCGGGGGGATCTGACCCCGGAAATGGCAAAATCCTATCCGGGCAAGAATTTTATTACCCGCGCCGTTGGCACCGAGACCATGGTGATGTGTGACATCTACCATCGGGAAGTGAACAAGGGCGATTACATTCTGCTCTGCTCTGACGGGCTGAGCAACCTGATGGACGATCAGGAAATTCTGTTTGAAGTGGTTCACGGCGTCAACAAGCATCACTGCTGCAAGCGCCTGCTGAACATCGCGAAAAACCGGGGCGCGCCGGACAATGTGACCAGCGTGCTGATTCAGGTTTGAGCTGATTGGAAAGGAGCAATCATTGCATATGGATCAATATATCGGACGGCTGCTGGACGGGCGCTACGAGATCCTGGAGGTTCTCGGCACCGGGGGCATGGCCGTCGTATATAAAGCTCGCTGCCATCGGCTGAACCGACTGGTGGCTATCAAAATACTGAAAGATGAATTCGCTGCCGATGAGGAATTCCGCCGGCGGTTCCATGCCGAAGGCGAAGCCGTGGCCATGCTGAGCCACCCCAATATCGTGCAGGTGTATGACGTTTCCACCTCCGACAGTGCCAACTTCATCGTCATGGAGCTCATCGACGGCATTTCCCTGAAACAGTACATGGAAAACAAGGGCGTGCTCAACTGGAAGGAGACCTTGCACTTCTCCATCCAGATCGCCAAGGGTCTGGAACATGCCCACAGCCGTGGCATCGTCCACCGGGATATCAAGCCCCACAATATCATGGTTCTGAAAAACGGCTCCGTGAAGGTCATGGACTTTGGCATTGCCCGGGTGATGAACAAGAGCAATACCCTGACAAAGGAAGCATTGGGCAGTGTCCACTACATTTCCCCGGAACAGGCCAAGGGCGGCCACACGGATAACCGCAGCGACATCTATTCTCTGGGCGTTGTGATGTACGAGATGATGGCGGGGCGGCCTCCCTATGACGGGGAGTCGGCGGTTTCCGTTGCCATTCAGCATATCAACGGCGGTGCGTCGCTGCCCTCTGTGTATAATCCCAATATCCCTGTGGGGCTGGAGCAGATCATCATGAAGGCCATGGCCCTGGAGATCCGGGACCGGTATGTTTCCGCTACGGAAATGCTTCAGGACATGGAGGAATTCCGAAAGAATCCCACCATTGAATTTGCCTACCACACCCTGATGGACAGCGCTACCCGAGCCATCCCCACCGCCAATGTTCCTTTGACTACGGCGGAAAAGAAGGTGCAGGCAAAAACCGGTGCAGTGCCCAATCCCGGCACCGGCCGGATCCCCCAGAGCAACGTCCAGCACCGGAACACCGGTGTTATTCATGTGGAAGACCACCAGAATGACGCCATCCGCCGGGCCCAGCAGCGGCGGAAAAAGGAAGAAAAGAAGCGCCGGGACGAGCGCAACCGGGTGGCAACCACGGCGGTGGTCATCTGCTGTGCCGTAGGCGTGGTGGCGATCCTGCTGTTCCTGGTGGCGGTATTCAACGGCGTGCTGCTGAACAAGGAAAAGGATCTGGTGGAGGTTCCCTACCTCCAGGGCAAGACCTACGATGAAAGCTTTGCCCAGAAATATAAGAATTTCAACATCCGGCTGTTGCCGGGGCAATATGACGATGTGTATCTGGAAGATCAGATCATCTCTCAGGAGCCTGCCGGCGGTGAAAAAGTCCAGCGGGGCAGTGATATCTGGATCACCGTCAGCATGGGCACTGAGCCGCCTTTGACGGTGCTGGACAATCTGGTGGGCGTAGATGCCGAGCAGGCCTATGCCCTGCTGGAAAATCAGGGCTTCAAGCCCCTGACAAAGAAAGAGCCCAGCTATATCTATGACGAAGGTCTGGTGACCCGGACGGATCCCACGGCGGGAACGGAACTTTCTCAGGGGCAGACGGTGTACATCTACGTCAGCACCGGCCCGGAGATCGTGGAGCGGCCCATGCCCAACGTGGTGGGGCTGGATCTTGACCGGGCTCAGGAGCTGCTGGTGGGACAGGGATTTACCAAAGTACGTTATGAGGAAATGGAGAGCACCAAGCCTGCCGGAGAAGTGATCTACCAGTCTGTTGCCAAGAATACGGAGATCGATATCGATTCGGAGATCATCATTCAGTATTCTTCCGGTACCGTCATTATCACGGAAGGCACGGATGTAACGGCGCCCACCACCGAGGCTCCGGTGATCGATGATGGCCAGCCTCCGGAAATCTCCGTGGCCTTCGCCATCCCGGAACGGGAAGAAGAATACCGGCTGGATATCTGCATCAGCGGAACCACCGAAGTGCTTCAGTCCAAAATGATCGCCCCGGGTACCAGCAGCACCATGGTGCAGCTCTCCGGCCGGGGGACGGTTTACTATGATCTGTATATCAACGGTGAATTTGAATGCGAAAAGAAAGTGACGTTTACCGATGAATGAAAAAGCAACGGGCCGGATCCTGCGGTCCCTAAGCGGATTTTATGACGTTCAGACGGAAGCCGGGCTCATTACCTGCCGGGCCAGAGGCATCCTGCGCCGGGAGGGGAATTCTCCCCTGACCGGCGACATGGTGGAGATCTCTGTGGAGCGGGGCAAGGGCATGGTGGAAAAGATCCTGCCCCGGAAGAATGCCTTCGTCCGCCCTGCCGTGGCCAACATTGACGCACTGGTGGTCTTTGCCGCCAACGTCAATCCGGTGACGGAACCTTACCTCATTGACCGGGTGGCGGCCATTGCCGGTGACCAGGAGGTACCGGTGATCCTCTGCGTCAACAAGTGCGATTTGGACCGGGCAGAGAATCTGGTGGATATCTATAAAAAGGCGGGTTTTGCCGTGATCTCCACCAGCGCCGAAACCGGCGAAGGGGTGGAAGCTCTCCGGGAGAGGATCCGGGGAAAGCTGACGGCCTTTACTGGCAATTCCGGCGTGGGAAAGAGCAGCATCCTGAACCGGCTGGCGCCGGAACTGGGCCTTGCCACGGGAGAAGTCTCCGAAAAACTGGGCCGTGGCCGCCATACTACCCGGCATGTGGAGCTGTATAAACTGGGGGAAGATACCTATGTGGCGGATACCCCTGGCTTTTCCTCCTTCGATACCGACCAGATGGAAATCATCTTGAAGGAGAATTTGCAGTACGCCTTCCCGGATTTTGGGCCATATATCGGCTCCTGCCGCTTTGACGACTGCTCCCACCGGAAAGAGCCGGACTGCGCCGTGCGGCAGGCCGTGGAACAGGGTCTTGTCGGAAAGACCCGCTACGACAGCTACCTGCGGCTCTACGAAAAATCCAGCCAGATCAATCTGTGGGAATTGAAGAAATGAAAAAACGAGTGAGCCATCCCAACGGGGACGGCTCACTCGTTTTTGGTTTCAGGCGGCATTTGCGCCGCAATGGCATCGCAGATAAAACGGTTCAGGCTCTTGCCCTGACTGGCAGCGAAATCCTTAATGACTTGCCGCTGACCCTTCTTTACGATCACATTGATCCGGTCATAGGCTTTCTTGTTATAACGGGCAGTCGCTTCCTTTTGCGCATCTGAGAATTTCAAATTCAAACACTCCATTTGGTGGGATGTTAGTAAAAGCGTTGAGAAGTCTTCGTAGGGGCGGCCATTGGCCGCCCGCTGATGACTTGTCTGCGTACCAAGCGGGCGACCAATGGTCGCCCCTACAGGCACATTTGAAGGTTTTTGAATATTGGGGTTATTTCAACTCTTGATTCGCATTGTCAATATTCCCCCAGCCAACGTCCGGCGGTTGTACACACAGCCCTGCTCTGAGCCAGGGACTGGGGCACATCCAGAATGCGTTGGTTCCGGCTGCCCCGGAAGGGGACTTCCAGACTTTTTTCTGCCAGCAGGAAAGGACCGTCAATAAGAATGTCCAGCTGCTGGAGAAGGTTTCTCTGGGCTTCTGAGCCAGCCAGAAGGGCTTCGAAGGTGTAACCGGTGTAGGCGGCTACTTCATAACCGGCCTCTTTCAGGAGCTGTGCCAGCCGTGCAAAGCCCTCCGGCTGGGCGAAAGGTTCCCCGCCGGAAAAGGTCACACCCCGGCACAGGGGATTGCTGCGGACGATCCTGAAGATCGTCTCCTCCTCCATATCCGTCCCGGAGCCAAAAGGCCAGGTCTCTGGGTTGTGGCAGCCGGGACAGTGGTGGGGACAGCCTTGGGCAAAGACAGTGGTGCGGATGCCGGGGCCGTCCACGATGCTGTCCGGCAAAATGCCGCTGAGGTTAAGCATGGGTGCTCATGCCGTGCTTGACACGATCCCGCTCTTCGGCACGCTTGGCATCGTTCCACTTGTCCATAGTGCCAACAAGATACCCGGTGATCCGGCGGATGCGCTCAAAGCCAACACCCTGACCCAGCTTTTCGTGTTCGTTCTTGATGTTCATAGTGCTACCTCCTGTTATTCAATACCCTGGAAAGCGGGCATTTCGGGATAGAGCCGACGCAGCTCCTCAATTCGTTCAAAGGGAATCTCCTCACCCTCCCGGCGGCCGCACCGGGGGCAGACGTCGCCGATGATGCCCACATAGCCGCAGACCGGATCCCGGTCCACGGGATGGTTGATGGAGCCGTAGCCGATGCCCTGATCGTGCATGCAGCGTACCACGGATTCGAAGGCTTCCACATTCCGGGCGGTGTCGCCGTCCAGCTCCACATAGCTGATGTGCCCGGCGTTGCACAGAGCGTGGTAAGGGGCTTCCAGACGGATCTTGTCGTAGACGGAAATGGGGTGCCACACGGGGATGTGGAAGGAATTGGTGTAATACTCCCGGTCCGTGACTCCGGGGATCTTGCCGAAGCGCTCCTGATCCATCCGGATGAACCGGCCGGAAAGACCTTCTGCCGGGGTGGCAAGCAGGGTAATGTTCATGGTTAGTTCCTGAGACTTTTTGTCGCAGTAGGAGCGCATGAAGGAAATGATCTTCAGACCCTTTTCCTGCATTTCCTCGCTTTCGCCGTGGTGGTGGCCGTAGAGGGCTGTCAGGGTCTCCGCCAGACCGATGAAGCCGATGGACAGAGTGCCGTGCTTCAACACTTCCCGGAGGTCATCCTGCAATTTCAGTTTGTCCGAATCCAGCCAGACACCCTGACCCATCAGGAATGGGTAGTTGTAAATGTGCTTGGAGGCCTGAATTTCAAACCGGTCCAGCAGCTGCTGAGTCACCAGCTCCAGCATGCCGTGGAGGTTTTCAAAGAACACTTCCTCGTCGTGGTCGGCCTCGATGGCAAGCCGGGGCAGGTTGATGGAGGTGAAGCTCAGATTGCCCCGGGAATAGGCGATCTGCCGGGTGGGGTCGTATACGTTGCCCATGACCCGGGTGCGGCAACCCATGGTAGCCACTTCCGTCTCCGGATGGCCGGGAACATAGTATTGCAGATTGAAGGGGGAATCCAGGAAGGTATAATTGGGGAACAGCCGCTTGGCACTGACCTTGCAGCTCAGGCGGAACAGGTCGTAGTTGGGATCCTCCGGATTGTAGTTGACCCCTTCCTTGACCTTGAAGATGTGAATGGGGAAGATGCAGGTTTCCCCATGACCCAGACCGGCATCCAGTGCCAGCAGGATGTTACGGATGACCATCCGGCCCTCCGGCGTGGTGTCGGTGCCGTAGTTGATGGAGGAGAAAGGCGTCTGGGCACCGGCACGGGAGTGCATGGTGTTCAGATTGTGGACGAAACCCTCCATGGCCTGCTGGGTATCCCGGTCAGTTTTCCGGTAGGCCCGCTGGGAGGCCCGGCGAATGAGTTTTTCTGCCTTGGCGCTGTCCAGAGAATACTGCTCCTGCAAGCCCTGGGCCACGGCGGCAAGATAGGTTTCACTGCTTTCCAGCTTGGCCTTCTCGCCGGTGACACGCTCTGCCTGAGAGACGATGGCGGTGATGGTGGTAAGCTCGTCGCTTAAGTCCAGATAGTCCTCCACAGCCTCCGTCAGCCGGCGGGTAAAGGCTTTGCGATAGGTTTTGGCAACGCCCTCGGCCATGCCGTAGTCGAAGTTGGGGATGGACTGACCGCCGTGCTGATCGTTCTGGTTGGACTGGATGGCGATGGCAGCCAGGGCGGCATAGCTGGCGATGGAGTTGGGCTCCCGGAGATAGCCGTGACCGGTGGAGAAACCGCCGTGGAACAGCCGCAGAATGTCGATCTGGCAGCAGGTGGTGGTCAGGGAGTAGAAGTCAAAGTCGTGGATGTGGATGTCGCCCTCCCGGTAAGCCCGGGCGTGCTCCGGCCGGAGCAGGTAGATCTCGTTGTAGGCCTTGGCACCGGCGGCACCGATCTGGAGCATGGAACCCATGGCGGTGTTGCCGTCGATGTTGGCGTTGTCCCGCTTCATATCGCTGGCCCGGGCATCCAGATTGGTGATCTCATCGATGGTCTTCATCAGGCTGGTGTTGGCCTCTCTGGCCCGGGTGCGGTTGGCCCGGTAGAGGATGTAAGCCTTGGCGGAAGCGCTGAAGCCATGGTTCATCAGCTGCCGCTCCACGGCATCCTGAATGTCTTCAATGTTGGGCGCGGAAGCCGGGAACCGGCCTTCCAGATCCCGCTGGACATCTGCGGTGATCCGGGCGGCATCGGAAGCGTCGCCCTCCCGGGCGGCTTCCAGAGAACGCACAATGGCGGAGGCGATCTTGTGCTGATCGTATAACATAACGCGGCCGTCGCGTTTGATAATGCTCTGAATCATAGTGTTTTTCTCAACTTTCCTGGGTTATTGGGGATCATGGGGAGAAGGAACACAATATATTGTGTTGGAATAGAATATCTTCCACAATATATTGCCACAATGGGAGACGTTTGTCAAGAGGAAATACGGTGACAATGTCACGGTTGGAGATAATTGGAAGTCAGGAATCAGAAGTTAGGAGTTTGAAGAAAATCCTTTGGTGGTGCCCAAAGGATAGCACAGTTTCTGTCCAATAAACCGGACAGGTTACCCCAACTCCAGAAGGAATTGCAGCACATGCCGGGCGCTCTGCTGCAATTCTCCCAGGGTAATGCCGTTTTTGCGGCCGAAGGTTTTTAGTAACGTGCCATCCGGGCGGCGGCTCCGATCTGCAAAACCCCGGCTGCCGGGCATCAGCACATCCACACCGGAGCGGACCCGGTAGGCGTTTCCGGTGAGATTGGGCCACTCCGGGCTGGGAGCATACTGCATCCACCAGTCGGTGACGACCAGCCCTGCATAGCCCCATTCTCCCCGGAGAATGGTCTGCGCCAGGTCGTAGTGGTAGTGGCCCCAGACACCGTTGACCTTGTTGTAGCAGGTCATCAGGCTCTTGGGTTTGGCCTGCTTGACGCAGATTTCAAAGCCTTTCAGGTAGATTTCCCGGAGGGCCCGCTGGGTCAAAACGGAATTGGTCTGAGTCCGGGCAGTTTCCTGATTGTTGCAGGCGAAATGCTTGGGACAGGCGGAAGCGCCCCGGGACTGGATCCCTTTGACAGCGGCGGCAGCCATCCGGCCGGTGAGGTAGGGATCTTCCGAATAGTATTCAAAGTTCCGGCCGCACAGGACGTTGCGGTGGATGTTCATGCCGGGGGCCAGCAGGAGCTGACTGCCCCGGGTGGCCATTTCCCCGGCCAGGGCGGTATATACTTCTTCCACCAGGGCGGTGTCGAAGGTGCAGGCCAGCAATGTGCCGATGGGCAGCAGGGAGCAGGAATCATACAGCCGCAGTCCGGAAGGGCCGTCGGTGGCGGTGACGGGGGAGATGCCCTTTTGCCGCAGGGATTCCGTCACACCGCCAAGGATGCCGGCGTTGCCTTTGGCACCCAAAGGATGGTCCATAATATAGCCGCCCCGGGAAATGGCTTTCAGCTCCTTCAGGCTCAGTTGGGCCAGGAAGGTATCCAAATCGATCCTGCCGTTTTTTACATCGGAGAACTTCCAGCCCTGGTCCCCGGTCATGGGAAGGGACTTGGGCAGGTTGGTCAGAATGCGCTGCTTCAAATCGGTTTTCCGAAGCTGGGCGTGGCGGTAGACCATCTGGCCGTTTTCCCGGGCCAGACAGGAAAAATCCTGTTGGGGCGCGGCGGCTTCTTCATGCTGTTTCAGCAGGGTGGTCTCCGTTACGGAAAAAACGCCTGTTTCCGCAGCGCTGCGGACATCCGGACCGCAGAAGAACCGATAGTCACCGGACAGCAGCACATAGGCGTTTGGAAAGCCCGTCAAACCGGTATCGTCAAAGGAGGAAAGCTGGTACCGGGTCACGGTAAACGCCAGTTCCTGAGTCTCTCCCGGGGACAGAAGCCGGGTCTTGCCAAAGGCCACCAGTTCCCGCTCCGGATTGCCCAGAGAACCCTGGGGTTTGGAAACAAAGAGCATCACTGTCTCTTTGCCGGGGAAATGCCCGGTGTTGGTGACGGTGACCCGGAAGGTCAGCGCATCGGTCTGGGCTGCCTGAAGGGAAAAGGTGGTATAAGAAAGACCGTAACCGAAGGGATAGCGGACTTTTTCCTTGCCAAAAGTTTCAAACCAGCGGTAGCCTACATAGATATCCTCCTGATACACCGTCTGCACCGGGTCACCGAAGCCCTCGGTGGCGGGATAATCGGCATAAGTCCGGGCAACGGTATCCGTCAGCCGGCCGCTGGGGGTCACATGGCCGCAGAGCAGATCTGCGGCGGCATTGCCGCTTTCCATACCACCCTGCCAGAGAATCATCACCGCACCGAAGGAAAATTCATCCAGGAAGGACAGATCCATGACAGAACCGATGTTCAGCAGCAGCACCGCATCGGGAAACCGGGCAGTGACGGTTTGCAGCAGATTCCGCTCTTCTTCTGTCAGGTAGTAACTGCCATCTTCCAACAGGCTTTCCCGGTCTTCCCCGGAGGCCCGGCCGATGAGGATTACAGCCTGATCGCTGCTTTTGGCAGCGGTGGTGACCAGATCTTCCGTTACCGGCATTTCCGGGTGGCTCTGGGGCCAGTGTCCCCAGTCGCCGTGGTCGGCGGGATGCTCCCGGACCCAGCTTTCGTAGGTGAAGGCCAGATCTTCGTTGACCCGGAGGGCATCACATCGCCGCAGACCCTCCAGCAGATTCACGGCGTAGGGCAGATTCACATCCCCGCCGGAACCGTAGCCGGTGTAGAAGTGATCCAGCTGGCAACGGCCGAATAGGGAAATTTTCGTATCCGCCGGCAGGGGCAGCACCTGGTTTTCCAGCAGTACCGCACCCTCCGCCGCAGCCCGGCGCAGAAGCTGGGGCATTCCCAACGTGACGGTTTTGACGGGGTTGTGATGTGCCTGCTCCTGTACCTGAAACTCCGGTGCGGAAGAAGAGAAGGGAAAACGCAGCTTTCTGAGATTCATGGAACGACCTCCCTGTGGAACCTTTTCCTTTGATTGTAGCACCCGGTCACCCGGAAGTCAATTTGAGAAAACAGAAATTGACAGCGGCCGGAATTCTGCTACAATGAAAAGAAAACGGAAAGGTGGATACCCTTATGAAGATCGGAATCCTGGGCCCCGGAAAAATTGCCGGAAAGGTGGCATATGCCCTGGCGCGCATGCCGGAGGTGGAATGCTACGCCGTAGCTTCCTGCATGCCGGGCAAGGCGGAACGCTTTGCCCAGGAGCATGGCTTTGCAAAAGCTTATACCAGCTATGAAGAACTGGTGGAAGATCCCCAGGTGGAGCTGATCTATGTGGCCACGCCCCATTCCCATCACTACGCGCATATGATGCTCTGCCTGACCCACGGCAAGCCGGTGATCTGTGAAAAAGCGTTCACCATGAATGCCCGGCAAGCCAGGGAGGTGGCGGAATATGCGAAAAAACAGGGGATCTTTGTGGCAGAAGCCATTTGGCCCCGGTACATGCCCTCCCGGCAAATGATCCGCCGGGTGCTGGACAGCGGCATTGTAGGCAAGGTCAACGCCATGACGGCCAATCTTCATTACGACATCGATGAGGTGCAGCGGATCTGGGATCCGGCTCTGGCCGGGGGCGCCTTGCTGGATGTGGGCATTTATGGCCTGAGCTTTGCCCTGACCCATTTTGAAGGGGAGATCGCCCGGATCGATTCCAGTGTGCAGCTGACCCAGACCGGTGTGGATGCCATGGAAACTATCACCATCCACTTTGCCGATGGCCGCATGGCCATGCTGACCCACGGCATTTATAACCGCTCGGACCGGAAGGGGATTTTCTACGGAGAAAAGGGCTACATTGTGGTGGAGAACATCAACAATCCGGAATCCGTCAGCGTCTTTGACGATCAGGACCGGCTGCTGGAGCACTATGACGTGCCGGAGCAGATCAACGGCTATGAGTACGAATTCCGGGAAGCGATACGCTGCATTCAGGAGGGAAAAACCGAAGCCGATTCCATCTCTCTGGCGGAAAGTGTGGCGATGATGGAAATTATGGATTCCCTGCGAAAGGACTGGGGCGTTGTATATCCTCAGGAACAATGACAAAATACTGCGCCGCCTGCTGGTTTTGCAGGCGGCGCATGGTTATTCTCCGATGGACAGGATGGTGGGGCTGTGGTGGACGGCGGGAAGGATCTTTTCCAGCAGGTCGGCGGTTTTCAGCCGCAGAGAAGACGTGTTGATGCAGGGGTGGCAACCGAAAAATTCCCCTTTCAGGATTTCTTCGTCGATGTACAGCTGCACCTGATTGTCCGTATCGTTCATCAGCCCCAGAACGCTGAGAGAGCCGGGGGTGATGTCCAGAAACCGCTCCATATATTCCGGAGCGGCAAAGGACAGCCGGGAGGAACCAATCTGTTTGGAAAAGACGCTGGTCTTGAACTGCTTCTGCCCCGGGAGCATCAGCAGGTAAAAGTTCGTACACTGCCGGTTGCAAAGCAGCAGATTCTTGCAGATGGTGGCATCCAGGGCCAGGTCGATCTCCCTGCAGGCCTCCATGGTCATGGCGGCTTCGTGGTCAATGCGCTGGTAAGAGATGTTCAGCGAATCCAGCAGGTCATAGCAGCGCAGTTCTTTGTCAAGCCGCCCGGTGGTGTCCTCCGGGCGACCGGTGAGTAGTTCCATAATGTTTCTCCTTGCAAGTGAATTTTTAAATATCCCCGAAGGGGATACCATAACTGTCCACTGTCAACTCATTTATGTTTCCGCAGTTGCCAGAAGGCTACGGCGCTGGCGGCGGCTACGTTCAGAGAGTCTACTTCGTGGTACATGGGGATCTTCACCGTATAGTCGCAGGCATCGATGGTGCTTTGGGCCAGACCATCCCCTTCGCTGCCCATGAAAATGGCCAGCTTGTCTTCTGCCAGCAGGGCGGGATCTTCAATGGAAACGGAATTGTCCGTCAGAGCCATGGCGGCGGTCTTAAAGCCCAGACGGTGGAGCAGCTGCATGCCTTCCTCCGGCCAGTCCGGGGTGAAGGTCCAGGGAATCTGGAATACCGTGCCCATGCTGACCCGGGCACTGCGGCGGTACAGGGGATTAGAGCAACCGGGGGTCAGCAGCACCGCATCCATCCCCAGGGCGGCGGCAGAACGGAAAATGGCCCCTACGTTGGTGGGGTTCTGGACGTTTTCCAGCAGAACGATCCGGCTGGCGTTTTGGCAGATTTCTTCCACCGTGGGAAGCTGGGGGCGGCGCATGGCGCACAGCACGCCCCGGGTCAGGTGGTAGCCGGTGAGCTGGCAGAGCACTTCTTCATCGGCGGTGTACACAGGAATTTTCGGGCACCGGGCCAGAATAGAGGCGGCGGAGCCGTCGATATCCTTGCGCTCCATCAGCAGAGATACCGGTTTGCATCCGGCATCCAGCGCCCGGTGGATGACTTTGGGACTTTCGGCAATGAACATGCCTTTGGCCGGCTCAAACCGGTTTAGTAGTTGGGCCTCCGTCAGCCGGGCATAAACATCCAGCTCCGGAGCGGACAGGTCGGTGATCTCAATGACTTGGGACATAGATTTTTCCTTCCGTGTTTTTAGCACTATAGTAGCAAAGAACCGACGGAATGTCAAAAACTTCCCGGAAAAATTTTAAGACAATCTTATACAATCTACTGTTGCAATGGGGAAATGACTTTGTTATAATAATTTTAACACTGATCCACCAAAAGGGGATATACCATGAAAAAGACAGAAAAACGGCTTATCAGCCTTCTGCTCAGTGGCCTGATGCTGCTGAGCAACCTGCCGCTTTCCACATTGGCGGAGGAAGTTGTGGAAGAAGAAACTGCGGTGGTCACCGGTCAGGCTCCTGCGGCCAGCCGGAGTGTGGCCCGGGAAAGTACGGATCAGCAGACAGAACCTCAGACCGAAAAGTATCCTGTGTGGGTCGATGGCGAGCAGCTGACCAGTGACACGGAGGAGACAGCTGTTTCCTATGATCCGGAAAACAGGGTGCTGACGCTGGAGAATGCCCAACTGGACAGCCTGGTGCTGAAGGAATCCATGATCCTTGTGCTGAAAGGCAGCAATACCATCGAAGCGGAGAATGAGACCGCCCTGCAGGCGGAAGCGGACCTGACCATCACAGGGGACGGTTCTCTGGTCATCACCAGTGACTATGCGCCTGCCATGGAAGTCAGGGGACTGGCGCAGGAAGAGACACCGGTGGCGCTGACTTCTCCCAAAGGGATCACGTTGGGAGAGGAAACCCATGTGAAAATCAGCCACAGTGCTTCCGGGGAAACGTATGCCCTGCCGGGTTCCGGCTATGAAAAGGTCGGGGAAGGATCCTTCGGTCCTGCCGGGGAAAGCTGGAGTGCGGATGGTTCCGGTTGGGAATTCGTGGGGAAAGACCATGTCCACTGGGCAAACACGAAAACCCAACACTATAGAACCTGTGCCAATCCGGAATGCCCGCTGGCAAAAAGTCTGAAACTGGATGCAGGAGAACACGACACGATTGCCAATGCCAATTGTCTTTCCGGGGCAATGTGCAACGTCTGCGGCGAATATGGGCGGAAGGATGAGGAAACCCATGCCCAGTCGGCTGTCTATGCTTCCAATGAAAGCCAGCACTGGAAAGTTTATCCCTGTTGCAACACAGAGGTGGCGGATACCCGGCAGGCTCATGAGATGGCCTATACCGCAAAAGGAAATCAAATCGATTACCGGTGTACCGCTTGCCAGCAGGGAAGCAGCATTACGATTCAGGAGCATTCCGGCGAAGGCTACTATGTTTACAGCGGAGAACCGAAAGAGATGGTCGTGGAAAACGGAATTGATGACACAGACCTGACTGTAAAGTACATCGATTCCGATGAAACCCCGCTTTCGGGGCCTCCGACAGAGGCAGGAACCTATACGGCACTGGTACAGTATCTGGACCTGGAGGCCAGGGCAGTTTTTGAGATCGAGAGAAAGCCGCTGACAGACAGTATGGTCACCCTTTCTTCGGATGGTGCGGTGTATGGCCAGCAGGCTGAACGTCCACAGGTGATCTGCCCAGACGGTGTCACCCATACCGTACGCTATGAACGGGATAACCAGGAAACGAAAAAACCGGATGAGATCGACTGGAGCAGTGTCGGAACCATCAAGATCACGGTTATTGGTACTGAGAATTATTCCGGAAGGGTGACCAAGACCTACACCATCCGGCAGGCAAAGGCCAGTGCCAGCATGTTCCAATTTACTGCGCCGGAAAATCTGACTTACAACGGGGAAAAGAAGGAAGCTTCCGTCACCGCACTGGTGAAAGACGTGGGAAGCTTTGAAGTGTGCTACGATGGCGATCCGGTTTCCGCCGGTACCTACCGGGTGAAGGTTCAGGTGACAGGGGATGGAAACTATGAAACAGAGTGCCTCGAAGATGACAGTTGGTGCTTTACCATCGAGCCCACGGATCAGTATACCGACAACACAACGACGAAACAGGTCATCGGCGCGGGAATCGGGGAATTCCAGACCCCCAGCTTTACCGGTGTGGGTGGAGAAGCAGTGACAGGCACCTGCGTCTATACGCTGGAGGGGGATCCGGTTGCCAACGGGAATGCCCTGCTGACCAAACTGGAAGGTCTGGAGAATGGTGCCACTGTGACCATCGGTTACACCTTCACCCCGAGTGACGGAAATTATGCCGGGAACAAGGAAGGCTCTGTGCAGGTGACGAAAGTTGCGTTGACCTTTGTGACGGACGATAACGAAAAGGTGTCTGTGGAGACTGTCAGAGCGGAGGAATACGTCCCTTACGGAACCAAATCCATGATCGATGTCAGCAGGCTGAAGGCAACGCTGGACGCGGCCGAGGACGCAGAGGACAGCCACTTCACGGTAGAATTCACCCAGGAGGGCCAGCTGGTCGCCACCACCGGGGATTTGGATGTGGGGGCCTATGGCTTTACCGTGTATTACAGCAACCCCGACCTGGGCGGGTATGCCATTGAGAAGGTCAAGGTGACCGGGGGCTGGATCCATGTGACAGCCCAAAAACTGACGATCTCCGATGCCAACAAACCCAAGGGTGGTCATCTCATCCAGAAGCAGGATGGTTCTGCCCAGCCCTTGCTGACGGAAGAAAATGCCGGTCAGACGGACAACGGTCTGAAGCTGGAATACAGCCTGAGCCAGTATGGCGACTATTCCAGCCAGATCCCGGAGGCATCGGAGCCTGGGCCCTATACGATCTGGTATCGGGCACCGCAAAGCAGGAACTATGATACGGTCAATGCCAATGGCAGTGTGGAAGTGGTGATCTTCCCCTGGCTGACGGCAACCTATGGGGAACTGCTCAGAGACATCCGGCTACCGGAAGGCTTTACATGGAACGACCAGAATCCGGAAACGGACAGCGTAGGCAACGCCGGGGAGCATACCGTGCTTCTGGACTATGGGGTGGAGTCGCTGTCGGGCACTCAGGTCCCTCTGACGGTGAAACCCAAAGAGATCACCGTTTCCGTAACCATTCTGGAGCAGGACAAGTGGCTGCTCTACACCGAAGGCACTGCTGCCCGGGCCCGGGTGAGCGAAGTGCGCAATGAGACGGATAACTGCGTGTTGCCTGCCGATCAGTACACTTTGCACTACGAAGGGGACACCGGCCGGGGCGAAGCCAAAGTCTGGCCTGTCAGCAACGGGAACTATGCCTTTACCGCAACGCCCCAGAGCTATTCCATTTACGATCCGGTGGCGGCCACCCTGACGGATAATGCCCAGCTTTCCGATGAGGTGAAACAGGCAGGCTATGCCAATGGCGCAGCCGTCCGGGAAGCGCTGGATGCATGCTTCCCGGAGGAATACCCGGCGACCCGCCGGAAATTCACCTATTTCCTGATGAAAACGGGAGATGGTGTGTATGCCTACACGGAAAATGGCTGGCCGGATAAGGGCCTTGCCATGAAGATCGCCTATCCCACCGGCACGGACTGGAAGGACAATTTCAAAGTCTACGCCATGTATCTGGTGGACTGTGGAGATATCAAGGCCGGTACCATCGTGGAAATGCAGCAGGCGAAAGATACCCTGGGCATGTGCGAATACACCTGTTATGAAAACCAGATCTGTTTGAAAATGCCCACCTACATGGCAGTGGCCATTGGCGCAGAAGCGGAGAAGTATACCCTGAAACGGACATCCTCCACCCGGGGCACCATCACCTTTACCGTCGGGGAGGATACAACGCCCCTGACCACGGCACAGGTCCGGGCCGGAGAGACGGTCACCGTCAGTGTTACAGATATTCAGGAAAAGTACGGCGTTTCTCTGGTGGAATACTACGAAACGGCGCTGGGCTACAACAGCAGTGACCCGGTGGAGGTCAGTCAGAATGGGGATGGCACCTACAGCTTTGAGATGCCGGAGTATGATGCCACCATCAAGGTCACCATCCGCAAATCCTCCGGAAACCCCAAAACCGGCGATGTGATCCGGTTCTGGGTAGGCCTGCTGGCCCTCAGTGGTGCAGGCGTGGCCGGATTGCTGATTTGGCAACGGAAGAAACGGAAATAGGAAAGATTATGGCGTGCCACCTCTTCCTCTGGGAGAGGTGGCACGGCGTAAGCCGTGACGGAGAGGGCATTCCCCTCTCCGTAATTTTTTCTTGAAACCCGGTACAGACGATGCTATAATGTTTGCCAGAAAAGGAGGGCTTTCCGTGGAACAAAAGAAAGAATGGATGCGAACCGTTAAATTTGCCCTGTTTTCCGTCAGTGCGGGGCTCATTCAGGTGGCGAGCTTTACGGTGTTGGAGGAAGTGCTCCACGTGAAGCACTGGCTGGCCTATCTGGTGGCACTGGTATTGTCCGTGCTGTGGAACTTCACCCTGAACCGGAAGTATACCTTCCACTCGGCCAGCAATGTGCCGGTGGCTATGGCGAAAGTGGCGGCGTTTTATCTGGTGTTCACCCCGGTGTCCACCTGGTGGACGGCGGTGCTGACGGGAGATGGCTTCGGCTGGAACGAATATCTGGTGCTGGGGCTGACCATGCTGGTGAACTTTGTGTCGGAATACCTCTACGACCGGTTCTTTGTTTTTGGAAACAGTATCGATACAGCACAAACAAAATCATAACCGCCACGGAAGTGGCGGTTTGCACAAACGCAGGAAGGGCCATGATTGGCTTTACCTCAAAGAGACGTTGGAAAGGTTGACACCGCATTACACTGACAGGCCGCGCAAGCGGCCTGTTTTTTGTGTCTTACGATTCTTGCCGACCCGTAAACGGGTTGGTGTATGCCTTCCCTATTTTTTGTAAAACTGCGCTTGATGGAGATTGTGGAGCCGATAGCGCTGGAGAAGATATTCTTCCAAATACCGCCAGGCAGCACCATGAGAAGATTTATAACGGCGGTAGTTATATTCGGGCGGTTTGATTCCTTCAAATGTTCCCAATAATTGGAGGTCTTTCGGAGGATGATTGCCCCGGGATTCATAGATCATCATAGAAAACTCGGGCAAATATCCCCAGGCATCGGGCAGATATTCCTGCCAATACTCTTGCGGGAGTTCCTCCCGACTGGAAAATGGCTTGAAGCGATCCTCCATGGCCGTACAGGATATTTGAATATATGGCAATGCATGAAATTCTTCCGCACTGCCGGGTAACACACCATTTTGCGTTAGTTTTGCCCATACAAGAGGAACGCGGTATCCATTGACCGGTTCTGCCTCGGCGTAAACATACAGCAGAAGAAATTCATTTTGAATTTGCAATGTAGCTGCGGACGTATCATGAATCGGCAAAGCATAGATTTGACCGACCTCCCAAAGGAATTGTTTTGCACGTATTTTCTTCCTGACTTGCGGTGGAGAATGTTGGCCCAATTGTCTTTCCAATCTTTTCAATTCTTTGCGCCTGAAATCGACCATATGTGGCGCATTCTCTTGCCAGAACAAAATGTCACCGCCTGCTTTCAGAAAAGACAGGATGTCCATTCGTTCCTTTTCACTGAGTGCCCCCACAGACCAAAGCAATTCTGCCAATGCCAGTCGTGCGGCATCGCATTCATCGGAATCGGAAAAGGATTCCGCAAATTCTTCCAGAATTTGTTTCTTCACCAGCTCGGGCGCAAGACCTTCCCCGAGCAGCCGCAAAAATGTATCCCGCATGTCGCATGTGCAGTCGCTTTCGTATAATTTCGCGCCCCAAATTGCCATATTGCTCACCTGCCTTACGAAAAGAAGTGCGCATGAAACACCTGAACCAATAATGGGAAATTCCATGGATTACAACACTTTTGACTTCGTTGAGAGTACGCCTATATTATAACGATAACCCCGCCGATTTTGCAACAGGAAAGTATATGGCTTTCGCAAGAAAAAGCACCCCAGCCTTGCGGTTGGCGGCTTGAAGACAAATAAAAATAAGCCCGGAAGGAAATTTCCTTCCGGGCTTATTTTATCGAGGATCAGCCACCATTTCGGATCTGGAGCAGTTTTTGCTTCAGGTCTTCATCCATTTTGGCCATTTCGGCTTCGGCAGTCAGGCGCTTCTGGCGACCTTCTGCCTGGATCTTCATCACATCGTCCAGGGTCTGGATCAGCTTGGCGTTGGTGGATTTCAGGGTCTCGATGTCCACGATGCCCCGCTCAGCTTCCTTGGCAGTTTCCACGGAGGCCATGTGGAGCTTTTCCGCGTTCTGTTTCAGCAGGGCGTTGGTCACATCGGTGACCTGCCGTTGGGCGGCAGCGGCCTGGGTAGAGTGGGCAATGCCCAGCGCCAGCACCATCTGATTTTTCCACAGGGGAATGGTGTTCATCAGGGTGGTCTGGATCTTTTCCACCATGACGTTGTCGTTGTTTTGGATCATCCGGATCTGGGGGGCAGTCTGGATGGAAATGGCCCGGGTCAGTTCCAGGTCGTGGATCTTCTTTTCGAAGCGGTTGCACTTGTCGGAAAGATCCCGGGCGGCCTGGGCATCCTCCGCAAGACCGGTGTGCCGGGCAGTCTCTTCCAGCTGACGGAGCTTGCCGGAGCGGACTTCTTCCAGCTTCTGCTTGCCTGCCAGAATGTACATGCTCAGCTCTTTGAAGTAGGCGAGGTTCTGCTCGTACATCTTATCCAGCACGGCGGAATCCTTCAGCAGCCGCACCTGATGCTGCTGCAAGGCATCGCCGATCTTTTCTACGTTGACTTCGGCCTTGGCATAGCGGGTCTTCATCACATCCAGCTTGTTGGCCTGCTTTTTGAAAAAGCCCAGAATGCCCCGGCTTTCTTCGGCATCAAAGCCCTTCAATTCGGTGACCACATCGGTGATGAGGTCGCCTACCTCCCCAAGATCCTGAATGCGGACATTTTCCAGAGCGGCATCGGAGAATTCTGCCATTTTCTTCTGGGTTCCGGCACCGTACTGCAAAACCTGTGCGGTGTTTTCAATGTCGATCTTGGCGGCAAAATCCGTCACCAGCTGCTTTTCCTCATCGGAGAGCACCGGCTCGGCGATCTGGGTTTCTTCCTCTACCACCAGTGCGGGGGCGGCGGGGGCATCTTCCAGCTCCGGCTCTAAGGTCAGTTCAAATTTCGGTTCCATGGAAAAACTCCTCTCTCGGTGTTATCGGTTATAAGTTCCGCTGCTTTTTCATCTGGGAAAAATCGTCCTCCGTCAGTCCTTCCTGAGCCAGCAGGGTTTGGAGAACGGAAATATCGCTGGAAACGTCCATGGCGGTATCTTCAAACAGGTCGTCCAGCAGCTTTTCAAAGGCCAGGTTCAGGGTGTCCAGAGTTTCCTCGATCTCCCGCTTGGAAGAGAGAATAGTCTGCCCCTGCGCAGGCTGGGAATCCATGTCCGCATAGGCATGAAGCAGCTTGACGGTCATGGGAAGATAGTAGTCCATGAGCTTTTTCAGGTCGGGAATGACTTCCGGCTTGGCATCTGCCCGCCGGAAGATCCGCTCCACGATGGTCTCCATTCGGTAGATTTTCCGGGAGATCTCTTCCCCGGGGATCAGATCGTTGCAGTGGCGGATCTCTTTCAGGAAGGCATCGCCCTTGTCCAGAACTTCCTGGACCTGCGGGGTGTGGGTGCTCTGCCGCAGCTGCTCCTGCCGCTGCTTTTGCTGTTGCTGCTGTTCCAGCTGCTGGCGGCTCTGCTCAAAATAGCGGTAAGTGGCGTGGCTGGTGATGAGCATGGTCTCTTCCTGATCCAGATGACCTTCCGGCAACAGGCCGGAATCGATCATTTTTACCAGCTCCTTGCGCACAAATTTGACGCTTTTTCCCGTGCCTTTTGCCAGCTTTTGAATGGAGCAGTAAGTTTTCTGCCCCAGAGTCCGGCGGTAGCTTTTGAACCGGGTCACCCGGTTCAGATTCCCCACTCCGCTGCCAAGGAGCAGACCGCCGCCGGCCATACCGGCCAGACTGCACATCGTTGCTACCATATTGGTAAAGACTATGGAAGGTGCCAATGTTGCAACAAAAAGCCCCAGGGTCAAACTGCCACCGAGAACCTTGAGGACACCTTTGATCGTCAGGTTACTGGTGCTGCCGTAAAACTGCTCCACATCCGGCTGCTCCACGATCTGGGGCTTCTCCACCGGGCGGGAAGCGGCATCCACCGCTTTGCGGAGGGCATCGCTGCCCACATCCACCGCCCGGCTGACGGTCTGGCGGATGGTTTGGTTGAGTTTCTGATAATCCTGAGAGTTCACGGCCTTATCCACAATATCCTGAATATTCCGGCCTAAGTCCTCCCAATCGGAATTGTATTTTGCCATAAGCGTCACTCCATGAAATAGTGATTCTATTATAGCGGTTTTCCCGGCAAAATACAAGATGATATGTAAGAAAGTTAGCTATGTAGGGGGCGGTGCCCTGGACGCCCCGCTGGTATCGGGTCAGACTATCTCCGCTGCCGCATCTGCGCCAAATCGGCATACAGGGGCGTAGCAAGGCCGAAGCCCCCGGAGAGGGTCAAAATCTGACCGGTGACATAGGCAGACTCATCCCCGGCAAGATACACCACTGCGGAAGCGATTTCTTCCGGCCTTCCCATGCGGCCAAGGGGGATGTGCCGCAAAAACAGTTCCCGGAAATTTTCAGAGAGATTTTGGGTCACCGCTTCCGTGGCAGTCATGCCCGGGAGGACGGCATTACAGCGGATGCCATGCCGGGCTTCCTGGACGGCTATGAGTTTGGTCAGGTAGTTGATGGCTGCCTTGCTGACACCATAGGAAACCTGAGAAATATCCGGCACAATGCCGCCGATGGAGGAAATGTTGATGATGCTGCCGCCACCTTGGGCGGCCATATGTTTTGCAGCTGCCTGACTGGCCAGAAAGACACTGCGCAGATTTGTCATCACTGTATCCAGAAAGACCTCCGGATTCGTGTGGAAAAAGTCCAGATCTTCCCCGGGCCGGGAGGTGCCGAAGTTATTCACAAGCACATCCAGCCGCCCGGTTCCGGCGAGAGTTTCTTCGATCATGGTGGTGTAGGATTCCGGAACCGTGGCATCGTTATAGACACAGGAGACGGAAAGACCCTGATTTTTCAGTTCCTTTGCGATTTCCTGGGCTTTGGTCAGATTCCGGGCGGCCATATAGACGTTGGCTCCCTCTTTGGCACAAGCTTTCACACAGGCAAGGCCGATGCCCCGGGTGGAGGCGGTAATGAGGACGACTTTGTTGTTAAGACGCATGGTTATGCTCCTTTCGGGTGGACGGTGGGAAGAAATCGGACGATGGCAATACCGGATCCAATGCAGAGAAGCTCCACTGCTGCCAGAAGGTGAATGGCAGGTACGGCGGTGGCGGCATCGGTGGCGGCGTTGGTAAACAGGGGGACGAACACCGCCACCCCAAAGGGAGCAGCCAGATCCCGGAACAGACCGTAAGTTCCGGTGCCTGTGCCCGCATCTTCAGCCGGCAGACCGGACAGGGCGGTTTTCATAAAAATGGTACCGTTGCCCCCAAGGCCGAAACCCAGCAGTCCCAAAGATGCCATAGGCAGCCAGAAGGGGGGATCCTGCGTAAACAGAAGCAGACTGCCGCAACCAAGGGCGGTGATGGCAAGGGAAATGGTCAAAATATGTTTTGGCTCCCGGCGGTCGGCCAGAGGACCTAAAAGCACGGCCCCCAGGGACATGGCCAGATACATGACGGATATGGCATAGCCGGACAAGGTAGTATTCTCCGGTTGGGTATGGCGCAGGAAAACGATGAGGTTGGTCATATTGGCCTGCATCAATCCCTGGGTCAAAAACAGCGCCAAAATGCTGCACAAAAATCCCCGCTGCCGGAAGAACCGCCCCGGCAATATGGGCTTTTGCGCCCGGCGTTCTACCAGTGTCAGCCCAACGAGGCTTAAAGCGGCCAGCACCAGTACCCACAAAAAGGCCGGGGTAGTCCAGCCAAAGTTCTGGCCGAAGGAGGGGATGCACAACACCAAACTGAAAAACAGCAATACCATGGCGGCACCGCTGCCGTCAAAGGGTTCCGGCGGATGCTTCCGGGTTTCCTGTCGTCCCTGCAGAGCCAGACACAAGGCAAAAATTACGGCGCAGATCAGCACGCAGACCCACTGCATCCCCCGCCATCCCCGGGCGGCGATCAGATGGCCCCCGAGGGTGGGACCGAAGACCACGGAGGCACTGGAGATCAGCATATACAGGGAAAAGCCCTGTGCCACCTTGTCTGCTGGAAACTCCGTGACGATATAAGCCAAAATCACCGGTGCCATGGCGGCAATGCCTACGCCGGTGAGAAACCGGGCCAGCAGCATGAAGGGCAGGTTCCCGGCCAAAGCGGTGAGCACATTTCCCAGGGTAAAGATGGCAATGCCCAGCAGCAATGTTTTTCTGCGTCCAAGAATGTCTCCCAGTTTGCCTAAAATGGGGGCACAGGCGGCGGTGGACATGGCCTGCGCCAGTGCAGTCCAGGTGGTGGCACTGTAGCTTAGCCCCAGATCCGCCACAAAAGCCGGGCCTAAAACCGTGGAAAAACCCCCGACAATCCCAATGAGAAAGGCGGCGAAGGCATAGGGTAAAAATCCACGGCGGTAGGACTCCTGATTTGACATAGCAACACATCCTTTTTGCCAGTATGCCCCAAAAAGAAGAATTATTTCGCAGAACCGGGACAAACTGAGAAAGAACCAACAGAAAAATGGAGGGATACAGGTATGTCAATGATCAAAAAGGAAGTGGCCGATTTTACCGTACAGGCCTATGACAACAAGGAATTCAAATCCGTGAGCAAGAAGGATATCCTGGGGAAGTGGAGCGTCTTTTTCTTCTACCCGGCGGACTTTACCTTCGTTTGCCCCACGGAACTGGAAGATCTGGCGGAAAAGGAAGCGCAGTTTCAGGACATCGGCTGCCAAATCTATTCCGTGTCCACCGATACCCACTTTGTCCACAAGGCCTGGCAGGATGCCTCCCAGCGGATCCGGAAGATCCACTTTCCCATGCTGGCAGATCCCACCCATGCCCTGTGCCAGGATTTTCAGGTGCTGATCGAAGCAGATGGCATGGCAGAGCGAGGAACCTTCATCGTGGATCCTGACGGGAAGATCGCCGCCTATGAAGTCACTGCCGGGAATGTGGGGCGGAACGCCGAAGAGCTGCTGCGGAAGGTTCAGGCCTGCCAGTTCGTCCGGGAGCATGGGGATCAGGTCTGCCCCGCCAACTGGAAGCCCGGTGCCGAGACCCTGAAGCCCAGTCTGGATTTGGTGGGCCGGCTGTAATGGAAAATCTGTACGATGTCATCATCGTGGGGGCAGGCCCGGCGGGACTGACGGCGGCGCTGTATCTGTCCCGGGCGAAGTACCGGGTGCTGGTGCTGGAAAAGGAGCGCTTCGGGGGCCAGATCGCCATTACGGAAGAAGTGGTGAACTATCCCGGTATCGCCAGAACCAGCGGCAGCGCCCTGACCGCCACTATGAAGCAGCAGGCGGAAGCCTTCGGGGCAGAATTCCGGATGGCCCGGGCTACGGGCTTTTCCCTGGATGGAGATGTGAAGACGGTGAAAACCGAGGAAGGGGACATTTCCTGCCTTGGCATTCTGCTGGCCACCGGGGCCCATCCCAGAACCGTGGGCTTCCGGGGGGAAGAAGAATTCAAGGGTCGGGGCGTTGCTTACTGCGCCACCTGTGACGGGGAATTTTTCACCGGAAAGGATATCTTCGTGGTGGGCGGCGGCTATGCGGCAGCGGAAGAAAGCGTATTCCTGACAAAATTTGCCCGGCACGTTACGGTGCTCATCCGTAAAGATGACTTTTCCTGTGCCCCCTCTGTGGCGGAAGAAGCGAAAAACCATGAAAAAATCACCGTGCTGACCAACACGGTGCTGGAAGAAGTATCCGGAAACGAAACCCTGACCTATGCCCGGTATAAAAATACCGCCACCGGAGAGGTGACGGAGGTAAAAAGCCCGGAAGGTTTCGGCGTGTTCGTTCTGGCAGGTTATGCCCCGGAAACGGATTTTTTGCGGGGCACAGTAGAGCTGACGGAAGGGGGCTATGTCGCCACCGATGCCAGCCTGAAAACCAGCGCAGAAGGGGCCTATGCTGCCGGGGATGTCTGCGTGAAACCTCTGCGGCAGGTGGTCACCGCCACGGGAGACGGAGCACTGGCGGCTGCGGAACTGGAAAAGTATGTGGCGGCCATCCAGAAGAAAAACGGCCTTCGTGGTGAAGTCCCGGAAAAGAAAGCGTCACGGGAAGCGGAAAGCCCCTTTTCCGGAGACATGGGCAGACAACTGGCGGAAGTGTTCGGCAAAATGGCGCAGCCCCTTCGGCTGAAAGTGACCCGGGAGAATAGTAGCCTTTCCAAAGAGCTGGAAGACATGCTGCAGGCACTGGCTGACCTGACGGATAAGCTAATAGTGGAATCCGATGGTACAGCTGAGGATGCGCCCTGCGTCCGCATTTGCCGGGAAGACGGGACGGATACGGGCCTTGCCTTCCACGGTGTTCCCGGCGGACATGAATTTACCTCCTTCATTCTGGGACTTTACAATGCCGCCGGGCCGGGGCAACCTCTTACGGCCCGGCAGAAAAAGCGGATCGATGCGCTGCCAAAGATGGACTTAAAAATTCTGGTGACCCTGTCCTGTTCCATGTGCCCGGAACTGGTACAGGCGGCCCAGCACATTGCGGCAGAAAATTCCAACATTACCGCCCATGTTTACGATGTGACCCATTTCCCCAAACTCCGGGAACAATACCACATTATGAGCGTGCCCTGTCTTGTTACCAACAATACCAGAGTGTCCTTCGGGAAGAAGACGATGGACGGATTGCTGGACTGGCTGGAAGCGTAGTGAGGAGTTGGGAATGCGAATCAAGCGTTGAACGGGCATTGACTCAGAAACGTTGCCTTGCAATTGTGGGGACGGCCAATGGCCGCCCCTACGGTCATATTTGAAGGATTTTTGAAATTTGACAGGCGGTTTATCGCTGGATTTGCGTTAAGAGTCAGGAGTTAAAAAGGTGCACAGCAAGGTGCGCAGTGTGCCTTTTGATATTCGTGATATTTATATTGAATTTTCTTTAATTTTATAGTATGCTTTATTATATATTCGGGTTTTTTTTATGACTCTAAGCGTCATTATTCCGATTTATAATGGAGAGCAGTACATAAGAGAATGCCTGGACTCCCTGCTGAAGCAGGAGATTCCGGCGGAGGACTATGAGATCCTGTGCGTCAACGATGGCTCCCGGGATGGCTCGCTGGAGATTTTGCGGGAATATGAAGCAGGTTACCCTAATGTGGTGGTCATCGATCAGGAAAACAGCGGTGTTTGTGCTGCCTGGAATGCCGGACTGAACCGGGCCTGGGGAGAATTCATCTGGTTCGTGGATGGGGATGATCTGGTGCTGGGGGCATCTCTGGGAAAGCTGCGGGAAGCGGCCCAGGACTGTGACAGGCTGGTATTTGGCGCTTACGAATTCCCCGATGCCCTGACTCAGGAAGAACAGGCCCAGGCGGAAGCGGGAAAGCTGGAAACCAATACGTCTTTTTATGATTCCGTAGTATGGCGGAACTGGCTGCGGCGGGAATTTTTGCGGGAGCATGATTTGACTTTCCGCTATCCGGAGCTGACCCATGGGGAAGACGGCGTATTTTTGTATGAGCTGACTCTGTGTAAGCCCAAAACGGTGGAACTGGATACAGTGGTATACGGCTACCGGCTGCATGCCGGTTCTGCAGAGACGGCGAAATCTCCGGAAAGCCGCCGCAGACGCTTAAAGTCCAGGATACGGTGCTGTGAAATTTTCCGGGATTATCTGGGACGTGCCGGATCTGCCGACCGGTTGATGAGCTTCCTGTGGGGGACGCTTTACGATGCTGCCGGGGCGCCGAAAGACGTGACAAAGGAGGCTATGGCAGAGCTGAAAAAAGCCGGGCTCTATCCCTTCCGGAAACCAAAAGACTGTACTATTACCAATTCCTATATGGTGGACAAAACCACACTGGTGGGGAAGACATTCGATTTTGTCTATCGGAACCTCCATCGTCCCTGGGGGTACCACACCATGCATTTGCTGCAAAAACTGAGATAAAAAAGATCCCTCAGATTCCAAAGAATCTGAGGGATCTCTGCCTGTTACACGTTGAACAGGAAGTTGACGATGTCGCCATCTTTCATGACGTATTCCTTGCCCTCGCTGCGGACAAGACCCTTGGCCTTGGCGGCGGCCATGGTGCCGCAGGCCTTCATATCCTCAAAGGCAATGACCTCTGCCCGGATGAAGCCCCGCTCAAAGTCGGTATGGATCTTACCGGCAGCCTGAGGTGCCTTGGTGCCGTTCTTGATGGTCCAGGCCCGGCATTCGTCGGAACCGGCAGTCAGGAAGGAGATCAGGCCCAGCAGTGCATAGCTTGCTTTAATGAGCCGGTCCAGGCCGCTTTCCGCCACACCCAGCTCTTCCATGAACATGGCCTTCTCGTCGGGATCGTCCAGCTCAGCAATGTCCGCTTCCAGCTTGGCGCAGATAGGCAGACACTGGCTGCCTTCGGCGGCGGCCAGTTCCTTCACAGCCAGATAGTGGCGGTTGGATTCGGGGTCGTTGATCTCATTTTCTGCCAGGTTGGCAACGTAAATGGTCTTTTTTAGGGTCAGCAGATCGGAGGTGGCGATGAGTGCCAGATCTTCGGCATCGTCAGTGAAGGTTCGGGCCAGCTTGCCTTCGTTCAGGTGCTTCAGCAGTTCGCCGAACAGCTCCACTTCCCGGGCGAACTTCTTGTCGCCGCCCTTCATGGCCTTCTGAGCTTTGTCAATGCGGCGCTCCACCATTTCGATGTCGGCCATGACCAGCTCCAGATTGATGATGTCGATATCCCGCAGGGGATCGGTGGAACCTTCCACATGGGTGACGTTGGAATCGTCAAAGCAGCGGACCACATGGACGATGGCATCGGTGGTGCGGATATTGCTCAGGAACTTGTTGCCCAGCCCTTCGCCCTTGCTGGCGCCCTTGACAAGGCCGGCAATGTCCACGAACTCAATGACGGCAGGGGTCAGCTTCTTGGGATTGTGAAGCTGCGCCAGCCAGTTCAGCCGCTCATCCGGCACGGAAACCACACCCACGTTGGGGTCGATGGTGCAGAAAGCGTAGTTGTCCGCCGGAACACCGGCATTGGTGATGGCATTAAACAGAGTGGACTTACCCACATTGGGAAGTCCCACGATACCTAATTTCATATATTTCAAAACTCCTTTGTTTTCCGTACAATATGATTGCACCGATTTGCATTATTTTTTCATTTTAACACAAATAGGAAGTCTTTTCAATACCTTTTGCCGCAACAATTCCAAATTGCTGTAGCGTTATAATAGATGTGAGACCAGTGTAAGCTGGCGGTGGGAGACTTGACCGGCCGGCGCAGGAGATGTGCATCTATGTCTGCCGCATCTGCAGCTTTTCGTTTCTCTTTGCGGGGGGGATTTTTACGGCATTGGAGACAGTTTCACCGCAGACAGCCTGAAAGGGGCGTGCCTGGGGCGAAAAGATTGACTTTTTGAAGTGTGCGGAGTATAATATATGAGTGTTGTTAGGTTATGCTAACTGATGCGAATATACCAAAATTATCCGTATCGCCACCATCCGGTGGTTTTTCAAAAGGTTTGTAGTTAGAGTGGGCTAACTGCCGCTGGCCAGATTCCCGCTGCCTTATGGAATGTATGAAAGGAGAAGCATTATGAAACCGAATTATAAGAACTGGGTGCCGAAAATTCTGATCGTCGGTATGACTGCGGCCACGGTGGTATCCCTTGCAGCGTTTATCCTCTTCGGCGTTTGCGGACTTTGGGTGACGGGGTCTTGGCGGATCATCCTCGCTATTTTGTTTGCTGTCGCTGCCCTGGGTTGTGGGAAAACGCTACAATGGAGCAGCACGGCTTACCGTGCGTTTTCCTATGACGGAACACGGCAGCTTTCTCGAAAAATCGTTGATGGCACTGCAAACTATGTTACTCTGCCCGATGGCGGCGTGGGGCTGGATGTGGGCTGTGGTAGCGGTGCTTTGACCATTGCCTGTGCGAAACGGAATCCCCAAGGGCGCATGGTGGGCATTGACCGCTGGGGCAAGGATTATGGGGAGTTCAGCCTGCCGCTCTGTCAGAACAACGCTAAGGCCGAGGGTGTCAGCAACACAGAATTCCAAAAAGGCGATGCCACCAAGCTGCCCTTTGCCGACGAGACGTTCGATGCCGTGACCAGCAACTATGTCTACCACAACATCTCGGGCGTGGACAAACAGCAGCTTTTGCTGGAAACCCTGCGTACCTTGAAAAAAGGTGGCACCTTTGCTATCCACGATCTCATGGGCAAAAACCGCTACGGCGATATGGAAGCTTTCTGCAAAAAACTTCGTGAAATGGGCTATCTCCCAGCACCGGCGCTACTATTCAGTCTGCTCAGTTTGGCATTATGCTGGCACTGGTGTTTGTGCCGGGAGTAGGGCTGTGGGGACGAGTAATGCTGGCCTTTGCCATTCCATTCTGGGAACATGGATCTTCGTCTGGTTTGTTCAGAAGATACAGTTCAAGGATACCGTGCTGGTGCCCCTGGTTGGCATTATGTTCGGCAATATTCTGGGTGGCATCACCAATTTCTTTGCCTACAAATTTGAAGTGACCCAGTAGCTTTCCAACTATTTTGTGGGTTCCTTTGCCTTGGTCATCAAAGGAAACTACGAGCTGGTTTGGCTGGCGGTTCCACTGGTGGTCATCGCTTTCCTCTTTGCCAACTACTTCAACATTGTGGGCATGGGAAAAGATTTCACCCAAAATCTTGGCGTCAACTATAAGCTGGTGCTGTTTTTGGGGCTGACCATCTCGGCTATGATCACCGCCAGTGTGGTAACGGTGGTGGGGCAGATCTCCTACATTGGTCTGATCGTTCCCAATATCGTGGCCATGTTCAAGGGCGATAAGGTGAAAGGCACACTGATCGACACGGCATTGTTGGGAGCCTTGTTCGTGCTGATTTGCGATATGGTAGCCCGGTCGGTGATCTCGCCTTATGAATTGCCCATCGAGCTGATCGTGGGCATTATTGGCAGCCTCCTGTTTGTGGGAATGCTGATCTACAAACTGAACCACGGCAGAAAAGCCCTTCGATTGGGCAAGGCAAAGGAGGGAAATATCTGTGGATAACGTCAAATATCCAAAGCGGTATCGCACTCCGGCGCAGAAGGCCAATATCCGAAACCTTCTGATCTTACTGGGAATTGTGGTGCTGGCCTGTGTGGGCTATCTGCTGGTCAATTCCCACCCGGAAAAGCCGAAACTGTTTCAGTATATCCTGTCCCTGCGTATCCCCACGCTGGCAGTTATGGTAATTGCAGCCTTTGCCATCGGAAGTGCCTCCATTATTTTTCAGTCCATCATTAACAATCGAATCGTCACGCCCTGTCTTTTGGGCATGAACTCCATGTATACCCTGGTTCACATCGCCGTGGTTTTTGCCGCTGGTTCCGGCAGTGTGCTGGCAACCAATTCCAATCTTTCTTTTGCGGTGGACTTAATCATCATGGCAGTGGCAGCGACCTTTGTTTACGCCTACCTGTTCCAAAAGACGGGACACAATGTGCTGTATGTCCTGCTGATCGGAACGGTGCTGTCCTCTTTCTTTGGGAGCATTCAATCCACCATGGTCCGGGTGATGGACCCCAATGACTATGATGCCCTGCTCTCTACACTGGTGGCGGATTTCAACAATGTCAATGCCGAGATCATAGCGTTCTCTCTTGTGATTTTGGCGGCTTTGGTCATTTTCCTGTGGAAAGACCTGAAACTGCTGGATGTGATCACCCTGGGCAAAGATCAGGCCATCAATCTGGGCGTGGACTACGACCGGACGGTGCGGCGGCTTTTGTTGGGTGTGGTTCTCTGCATTGCGGTGGCAACTGCCATGGTAGGCCCCATTTCCTTCCTTGGCCTCATTATTGCAAACCTTGCCCGGCAACTTCTGCGGACCCATAAGCACAGTCATCTGATCATCGGCGCATCCCTGATGGGAATGATCTCCATCATCGCCGGGCAAATGATCTCCCAGCATATTTTCAGCTATGCGGTACCGGTCAGCACCTTTATCACCATTGGCGGCGGTATTTATTTCCTGTACCTGCTGCTGTTCCGGAAAGGAGGAATGTAAACATGAATGTCATTGACCTGATGAAACAATACGACGGAACCATGAAATCCAACAGTAAGCAGGAACTGGTCAAGCTACTCTCCATTTGCGGCCAGGTAGCGGAGCATAAGAGCGAAAAGGCACAGGAGCACGGGAAACCGGAAGATACCATCCTGTCCGCTTTGACCCTGGAGGAACAGAAACAATTGCAAGAACTTCTGACCAAATTGCAGGAGCAGTGGCTAAAAGACCACGCAGCCCATCATAAGAGACAGTAAAAAAAGCCGCAGGCAGCCCAATAGGGTCACGCCTGCGGCTTTATTGTAAAGGAAAAGCAACCTTACTTAAACTTTACAGCGGTTCCATACATCTGCAGGTAGAAATAAGCAAATCCGTTGGTGTCCATATCTATGTCTTGCCGCATGCAGATAATGGCATCGGCACCAACCATTTCACCGCGCTTTTTTAACTCTTCTGTGGCAATGAAAAAAGCTTTTTCAAAATCACTTTGTCCAACAGACCATTCGCCGTAAAGAAATCCCCAGTCCGGACGATCCTGAGACATTGTGCCGGAACGTTTCATGGCCTGGATTTCCTTTTGATATTTTCTGACATATGTTTCCAGTGCGTTGCTGAACAGACCTTTATTGGAGACTTGAAAATAAACGGGTCCCAGAATTTCATAATCCTGTTTTAAATCGCCGGTTGTTACAATAACTTTGCTCATTATCTCTCCTCCAACATATCGATTCTATCGTTTGCCATTTGAAATGGCTGTTTTCAATATAGCATTTCTGCATGGTCCTGTCAACCTGTGATGGCGGCACGGGCGTGCCTTTGGGGATACGCCAATTGTTGTTGACGGAAAGTAATAATTTGCATATAATAAAAGCAAAATAAATGGTGTGAAACATATAACGATGATGGTGTGGATGCACAAAAAATTGTGTGCATCCCATCTTCGGAATGGAATCAGTGCCGGGAGGAACCAATATGAAAAACGTAACATTACGGCAGGAAGCGGAAGCCATGCAGGAGCAGCTGATTGGCTGGCGGCGGGAACTGCACCAGATGCCGGAGGTGGGGACCCAGCTACCCCGGACGATGGCCTATTTACAGCAGCAGTTGACGGAAATGGGCATTGAAAGCCAGTTTCATGCGGAGATCTCCTGCCTGGAAGCCACCATTGGCCAGGGAGGAAAGTGTTTCCTGCTCCGGGCGGATGTGGATGCTCTGCCGGTGCAGGAGGAAGCGGAGGTGTCCTTCCGCTCCACCAACGGAAATATGCACGGCTGTGGCCATGACCTCCACGGCACCATGTTGCTGGGGGCAGCAAAACTGCTGAAAGATCACGAAAAGGAACTGAAAGGAACCGTAAAACTTCTGTTCCAGTCCGGGGAAGAAGTGTTTCAGGGGGCAAAGGCTGCCATCGCTGCCGGGGTGTTGGAAAACCCGAAGGTGGATGGGGCGTTGGCCCTCCATGTCATTGCCATGCTGCCCATGGGGCTGGTGATGACCGGAAAGAAGCCCATGGCCTCTGTGGATGGGTTCCGGGTCACCATCACCGGCCGGGGCGGTCACGGCTCCATGCCGGAGGCCTGCGTCGATCCCATCAACGCTGCGGTGCAGGTGTATCTGGCGCTCCAATCCCTCATTGCCCGGGAAATCGGTGGCACGGAAGAAGCTGTGCTGACCATTGGCCAGCTTTCTGCCGGAGAGGTGCCCAACGTGATCCCGGAGCGGGCGGTTTTGCAGGGGACTCTGCGTACCTTCCAGCCGGAAGTGCGGGAACGCCTGCGCAAGCGGATGCAGGAGATCTCCGTCGGTGTGGCGGCGGCTTACCGCTGCCAGGCGGAATATACAGTTTTGAGCGAATGTGCCAGCGTCGTCACCGATGAGACGGTAACCGAACAGGTGGCAGAAAGTATCCGGGCGGTTGCGCCGGAACTGCATTTGGTTCCCGGAGCCCATGGCATGGGTTCGGAAGATTTTGCGGAGATCACCCAAAAGGTTCCCGCTGCCTATTTCATGCTGGGCGCCGGGCCGGAGGAGGAAAGCAAACGCTTTGCCCAGCACAATCCCAAAATCCAGTTCAACGAAGCGGTATTACCCATCGGTGCTGCTGTTTATGCCCGGAGTGCTATGGATTTTCTGATAAAATAACAAAAGTGCCCCCAAAAGTCAGACAAACATTTCTGCCTTTTGGGGGCACTTCCTTTTTGATCCACTGCTTGGGTGAGCCGGTGCCATCGTATCGGCGTGGAAATCTACCGGATCTTCAAACATGTTTTTCTGAAACGGAAAGAATATGCCACGGATTAGGGAATTCCTGCATGGCAGTTGGTTTGCCGCAATGCGACAGGGATCAGGCCTTTACGGAGGGAAACAGGGAAATCTGTGGTTTGAGCATTTAAAAATTAAATGCTCAAGATAGATTCATAAATATCCATTGACATGGAAGGGGGGAAGTGCTATAGTAGGGCCTATCAAACGTGCCTGACACGCAAACAGGTGTGCGTCAGACAAAAATGAAGGAGAGAAAGATTATGAAGAAGATCCTTGCAATGGTACTGGCTTTGATGCTGGTGCTGTCCCTGTGCGCCTGTGGCGGTTCCGGAGAAGCATCCGGTGCTGCTGAAAAATATGTAGTGGGCGTGTGCCAGCTGGCACCTCATGTGGCGCTGGATGCCGCCACCCAGGGCTTCCAGGATCGGCTGACCGAGATCCTGGGCGAGGGCAATGTGGAGATCATTGTCCAGACCGCTGCTGGTGACTCTGCCACCTGCGCCCCCATCGTCAACGACTTCGTGGCTCAGGGTGTTGACCTCATCATGGCAAACGCTACCCCCGCACTGCAGGCCGCTGCCGCTGCCACCGCTGACATTCCCATTCTGGGTACCTCCGTCACCGAGTACGGCGTGGCCATGGGCATCGAAAACTTTGATGGCACCGTAGGAGGCAACATCTCCGGTACCTCCGACCTGGCCCCTCTGGACAAGCAGGCAGACATGGTTGCCGAATGGTTCCCCGATGCCAAGACCGTTGGCCTGCTGTACTGCTCCGCCGAAGCCAACTCACAGTATCAGGTGGACGAAGTCCAGAAGTTCCTGGAAGCCAAGGGGCTGACCGTTACCCAGTATCCCTTCGCCGACTCCAACGATATGGCGGCTGTTTGCCAGACCGCCTGTGACAATTCCGACGTGATCTACGTTCCCACCGATAACACAGTGGCAAATGCCACCGGCATCGTGGATGGTATTTGCCAGCCCGCCGGTGTCCCGGTCATCGCCGGTGAAGAGGGCATCTGCAAGGGCTGCGGCGTGGCAACCCTGTCCATCAGCTACTATGATCTGGGTGTCAAGACCGCCGAAATGGCCGCACAGATCCTGAAGGGCGAGGCTGACATTTCCACCATGCCCATCAGCTACGCCGACAAGCAGACCCCCAAGTATAACGCTTCCATCTGCGAAGCACTGGGCATCACACCTCTGGAAGGCCACGAAGCCCTGGAGATGGACTGATCTCAGTATGGAAAACAAACGGAACATGCGGGCGAGATGGTTTTGCCACCTCGCCTGCTTCCGTGACAAAGAGAGGAAAACACTATGACAAGCTTCTTCAACGCCTTGCCCGGCGCCGTGACCCAGGGCCTGATCTGGGGCATTATGGCCATTGGTGTGTACATTACCTATAAAATTCTGGATGCTTCCGACCTGACGGTGGACGGCTCCTTCTGCACCGGCGGTGCGGTTTGCGCCATGCTCATCACCGCCGGGTATAACATCTGGATCGCCATGCTGGTGGCGGCACTGGCCGGTGCCGTGGCCGGTTGGGTCACCGGATTTTTCCATACCAAATGCGGCATTCCCGCCATTCTGGCAGGCATTCTGACCCAGCTGGGTCTGTGGTCCGTAAATCTGGCCATCATGGATATGAAGGCCAACGTGGCCGTCAACGTCAATAACTTTGATCTTCTGGTTTCCCTGCGGTATTTGCAGGAAGTCCAGAAGGGCACCCGTCCCTTCTGGCAGCACCCGGTGCTGGTGGTGGCGGTGCTGACGGTGGTGCTTATCGGAGTGCTGTACTGGTTCTTCGGTACGGAACTGGGGGCCTCCATCCGTGCTACTGGTGCCAACGGCAACATGGCCCGGGCTCAGGGTATCAACACCAGCTTCAATAAGGTGCTGGGCTTTACCGTATCCAATGCCCTGGTGGCCTTCTCCGGTGCTCTGCTGTGCCAGTATAACGGCTTTGCCGAGATCAACATGGGCCGTGGTGCCATCGTCATCGCCCTGGCTGCCATCATCATTGGTGATGTGGCCTTCGGCAAGCTCTTCCGGAACTTTGGCCTGAAGCTGCTGGCGGTGTCCTTTGGCTCCATTATCTACTATGTGGTCATCCAGCTGGTCATCAGTGCCTTCAAGATGAACACCAACTACATGAAGCTGATTTCTGCGCTGATCGTGGCGCTGTTCCTGGCTGTGCCCTACTGGCAGGAGCAGTACTCCCACAAGAAGGGGAAGGTGAGCAAGTAATGCTGAAACTGGAAAATATTCGGAAAGTGTTTAACGCAAGTACTGTCAACGAAAAAGTAGCCCTGAACGGCCTGAACCTGCATATGAAGGAAGGGGAGTTTGTCACCGTCATCGGTGGCAACGGCGCCGGTAAATCCACCATGCTCAATGCCATCGCCGGCGTCTGGGGTGTGGATGACGGCAAGATCCTCATTGACGGCACCGATGTGACCCGGCTGCCGGAATATAAGCGGGCGGCATTCATTGGCCGTGTGTTTCAGGACCCCATGATGGGTACCGCTGCTACCATGCAGATCGAGGAAAATATGGCTCTGGCTGCCCGCCGGGGTATGCCCAGAACCCTGAAATCCGGCATCACCAAGGCCGAGCGGGAAGTCTACCGGGAAAAGCTCCAGACTCTGGGACTGGGGCTGGAAGACCGGATGACCAGCAAAGTGGGCCTTCTCTCCGGCGGCCAGCGGCAGGCATTGACTTTGCTGATGGCAACTTTGCAGCGACCCAAGCTGCTACTGCTGGACGAGCATACCGCCGCTTTGGATCCCAAGACCGCTTCCAAAGTGCTGGAAGCCACCCAGCGCATCGTCAGCGAAAATCAGCTGACCACCATGATGATCACCCACAACATGCGGGATGCCATCACTTATGGCAACCGGCTCATCATGATGTACAACGGTCACATCGTGGTGGATGTCAGCGGGGAAGAGAAGAAAAATCTGACGGTGGAACAACTGCTGAACCTCTTCAGCCAGGCTTCCGGCTCCGACGAAGTGGACGACAAACTGGTACTGTCTTAATATGAAAACATCTGCCATTCCGGTTTGGAATGGCAGATGTTTTGTTATGAAGCATTTTTGGTGGTCTGGGTGGTTTCCGGCTCCTGATAGATGGTTTCCTCATAGAGCTTGTCGCCGTAGAGGTCCAGGGTTTTTTCCCAGGTGACGGCTTCGGCCCCTAAGTATTCTTCTAGACACAGACCGGAATCTTTCAGATCCAGGGAAACTTCCCTGCCCACATAGCGGAAGTGCCAAGGTTCGTCCACGATGCCGGTGATGGGCTCCTTTTCCTCCGTGTAGCGGACAATGAAGCCGTAGTCCCAGCAGTGCTCCGTCAGCCAGGCGATGGCTTCCGTGCCCAGAATATCCACAGCCAAGCCCAAATGGTGCTCGCTGGTGCCGGGGACGGCTACGGTCTCATAGGCCTTGTCCCGGGCTTCCTCGAATTCCAGATCGTAGGTCTTCATGTGCTCCCGGGTCCGGTATTCCAGAATGGCGGTTTGTTCGGACAGTGTCCGGTAGCCGGAGTTAAAATTGTAGGTAATCCCGGCGGCGGTGCAGTCCGCCAGCATCTGGGTCAGAGCGTCATAACAGCGATTGTCCACCCGGTGAGTGTCATCGATGTACACCAGATCCTGGGTATACCACTCCGGTACGGGATTCAGGGCGTTTACCAGCACCACATGGATGCCCTTGGGGCTGAAATACCGGGTCTGGCCGTCAATGGTAACGCAGCCGGTGGCGGCGGTGCCGTCTTCGTAGAAGTAGTATTGGTATTCCCCCTCTTCCAGCCAGCCGGT
>CAYXUI010000001.1:55664-133742 GCA_964468195.1 uncultured Oscillospiraceae bacterium
TTCCAGCCAGCCGGTGGCCATGGGACCCTCCGGGGTGAAGTAGCGCGTACCTTCTTCATTTTCCCACCAGCCGGTGATCTGGATGCCGTCCTCGGCGAAAAGATAGGTTTCTTCCTCAATGGTTTTCAGGCCGGTGGAAAGAATGCTGTCGTCAAAATAGTATTGGTTTCCGTCGATTTCCGCAAAGCCCAATGCGGCGATACCGCCCTCATTGAACCAGTATTGGTTTCCGTCGATCTCCTGCCAGCCGGTGAGCAGGGCACCGTCCCGGAGGTAATAGCGACTGTCTTCCAGCCACAGCCAGCCCTCCACCATATGGCCGTTGGGGCCGAAATAGTAAAGATTTCCGGCATTTTCCAGCCAGCCGGTGTGCATGGTGCCAACATCATCAAAGAAATAGGTGTCCCCGTCCATGTCCAGCCAGCCAGTGTGGGGGGTGCCGTCATCGCAGAAATAGTAAGTACCTTCCTCCAGCGTCAGCCAGCCGGAAACCGGGTCGGCGTGGAAGTCCCGGTAAAACCGGATGCCGTCCTTTTCCACCCAGCCGCTGCGGTCTACGTTATTGTCATACCAGTACCAGCCCCCGACGCAGGAAGCGGCGATCAAAAGCGCCAGCAACAGGGGCAGAAACAGTTTTCTCTTTGTCTTCATGGGAAACCCTCCCGAAAAAAGTTCCCCTACATGATACCACGCCGGACTTTGAAAAGCAAGCGGAGTGGAAATATTCTATTTTTACAAGCAAAATCAAAAAAGATAAAACAATCTTAAGGATTTTACCAGTGGAAATTTCCACAAAATCTGGTATAATAAGCAATAATGCTATGCTATGGCTAAGAAAGAGTAAAGAAAACGCGATTTGGAGGCTTCCATGGAAACCCAGGAGAGAAAATTAAAGATTTTGATCACCACGGATCTGTATACCGTCAGCACCAACGGCGTGGTCACTTCGGTGCAGAATTTGTTTGACGAACTGACGGCCAGAGGGCATGATGTCCGGATTCTGACCATTTCCGATACCATCCATTCCCGGAAAGAAGGGAACGTCTATTACATCCGCTCCATGCCCCTGAAGGCGGTGTATCCCGACCTGCGGATGCCCACTTCCTTCCGGCATAAGCTGATCCAGGAGATCATCGACTGGAAGCCGGACATCGTCCACAGCCAGTGCGAATTTTTCAGCTACCAGTTTGCTTCCCGGATCGCCCGGATCACCGGGGCGCCGCTGGTACATACTTACCACACGCTCTACGAGCAGTATCTGACGTCCTATGTGATCCACAGCAAGCGGCTGGGAGATTTTCTGGCAAAGGCGGTGTCCCGGAAGCGGCTGCGTCAGGTGGATACTCTGGTGGCACCGACCCAGAAGGTGGAGGCCACTTTGCAGCACTACGGCATGCAGGCGCCCATCAGCGTGGTGCCCAGTGGCATTTCTCTGGAGCAGCACCATCAGCGGCTGAGCACGGAGGAACGGCTGGAAAAGCGCAGAAGTTTGGGCATTGCCGATGACGATCAGGTGCTCATCAATCTGGGCCGACTGGGCGGGGAGAAGAATCTGGGGGAACTGCTGACACTTTTTGCCGAAGCCCGGAAGAAAAATGACAGCCTGAAATTCCTCATCGTCGGCGACGGTCCGGCCAGAGAAACCCTGGAAAAGCAGGCGGCAGAACTGGGAGTGGGGGAATATGTGATCTTCACCGGCATGGTGGATCCCCATGAAGTGCAGAACTACTACCAATTGGGAAATGTGTTTGTCAGTGCCTCCACCAGCGAAACCCAGGGCCTGACCTATATCGAAGCTGCTGCCAACGGCCTGCCTCTGCTGTGCCGTCAGGACGATTGCCTGAACGATGTGTTGCAGGAAGGGGAGAACGGCTACGAATACACCAGTGCCGAAGAATTCCTGAATGCCATTGACACGGTGATGGAGGATCCCCAGTGGCGGGAACAGGCAGGCAAGCGCAGCGAGCAGATCGCCGCTTCCTTCGATAAGACCACCTTCGGTGAGGCGATCGAGAGTATTTACGAATCGGTACTCTAATTTAGAAATCGTAGGGCGGGGGCATGCCCCCGCCGACCACCGTGCGATTTTTCATGGTTGGTTGAATGGGAAATGTCCAATCTATAAGTGGCAGAATTCAACCTACCTCCCGGTTATCTCACCGGGGCGGCGGGGGCGTGCCCCCGCCCTACAGCCATCCCCAAAGGGGGAAATGTCAAAATCGAACTGCTTATCAAAGGAGGCATGGATATGAAGCTTGGGAAAATTCTGGCGCCGGTTTTTGCCGTTTTGGGCCTGATTTTGATGATCACCACCACGGGGGTGTGCCTAATGTCTCTGGATGCACAGCCCCGGGGGGAAGTGCCCCAGGAGGCGGCAGATTTCGCCGTAGCGATGCTGAATGATATTGCCCAGGGGGATTTTTCCGCAGCAGCGGAAAAAATGTACGGCACACCGGATCTCGGGGTGGATGAAAACCTGACGGAGGAAGCCGCTGCTGTGTGGAAAATTTTCCGCACCGGTATCCGCTGCTCCATCCCGGCCGGAACAGAACAGCACACCGTCAGCGGCAACGGCTTTGCCGTGGAAGCGGAGGTGTCGGTGCCCCAGATCGCGTCCATCACCGATTCCCTGACGGCTCACGCCCGGGATCTAATGAACGAGCGCATTGCCGCAGCTGAGGAAATGGCGGATATCTATGACGAAAATAGCGAATTCCGACAGGATGTTATCGAGGAAGTTATGGCCCAGGCCATGACACTGGCACTTCAAGAGGAACCGGAGTATCAAACCTTCCGGACCACCCTGGGGCTGATCCGGGAGGATGATCGCTGGTGGGTGGTTCCCGATGATACACTGCTGAAAGCCCTGTCCGGCGGACTGTCGTAAGGAGGGTCACCATGGCATACAAACCGAAATACGCCCAGAATGGGAAGAAAAAGCCGGATGTGATCCGGCAACCTGCGGAACCCCGGCAGCTGGAACAGCCCAAGCCCCGGAAGGAAACAAGCAAAGGAAGCCGGATACTGGCGGCGATTCTGGCGATTCTTATTGTCCCCACATCCTGCTTTGCTACGGCGCAGATTCTTGGCTTCATGGCCCAAAATCTGAGCACGCCTAAGGCGGCCACGGTGCAGAAGGCGGCGGATCAGAACATTCAGACGACACTGCAAGCCTTTGTGGATGGGCAGCTGGAAGATGCCAGAAGCGTCATTACCGGCGGGGAAAAGCCCACCATTGAGGAAGAAGTGGTGCATAAACTCTACTGGATCGAAGAAGGCACCCAAGTGGCTCCGGAACCGGATCAGAGCAAGTTCGGCCAGAGCAATGACACTGCTGTGCTGACGCAGCTTCTGGAAGATGCCACCTGGCTGCTGGACGGCCAGACCACCTACTTCCAGCCGGATATGCAGCGGTATGAAAACAGTACGGTGAACTATTATCTGGATGACAGCATTCTTGCCATTACCTGGCAGGAGGTTCATGACGGCAGCGTGTACACTTTCTCTGAAATCAAAGTTGGCCATCCCAGCCAGTTCCGCCGCCATCTGGCGGGGGGCGAATACGGCTCGGATATCCAGTATATGACCACAGAAATGGCAGCCTCCGTCAATGCGGTGGTGGCCTCCGCCGGTGACTTCTACCGGTTCCGGGACTTCGGTGCCGTGGTCTATGAAGGGCAGGCCAAACGGGTGGAAGGAACCTACGCCGAAACTTGCTATATCGACAGCAATGGCGACATGCACTTTACCTACGGCGGCGATGTGCTGACGGTGGAAGATGTTCAGACCTTTGTAGACGAGCATGACATTCAGTTCTCCCTGGCCTTCGGCCCCATTCTGGTGGACAATTACGAACTGGTCAACCACGACTGGTATGGTGTCGGCGAGATCAACGAAGGCTACGCCCGGGCGGCGCTGGTGCAGATGGATACCCTTCATTATATTGTAGTGGCGGCCAACACCACCGGTGCCTATCAGGAAATTCCTACGGTGAAGCAGTTCGCCAAAAATGTGGCGGCCACCGGCTGCCGGATGGCCTATTGCCTGGACGGCGGCCAGACCGCTACCATCGTCATGAACGACGAGCTGATGAACCGGCCGGTCTATGGTCAGCAGCGGAAAATCAGCGACATTATTTACTTTGCCACGGCAGTGCTGGAAGGAGGCGGGGACAATGGATAAAATTGCGTACCTCAGCGGGAGCACCGTATTATACTGGCATTCCATCGTTCTGACTCTGGGGGCGCTGGTGGCCATCTGCTTCTTCCTGGCTTTCTATTTGGGGAAGACCGGGAATCTGGCGGCGGGCTTTGCCGCCGTGCCGGTGGCACTGGTGCTGAGCCTGCTGGCAGCCCGGTTCTTCCACTGGTATTGCCGGGCGGACAGCTATGAAAGCTTTGTCGTTGCCATGACGGATCACACCACCGGCGGCTATGCTCTGATGGGTGTATTCCTTGGCTGTTTCCTGACGGCGGCCATTTTGCGGCTGGTACAGTTGCACAAAAATCTGCCGGAAATGCTGGATGCCATGGCACTGGCTGGTTGCGCCGGAATCGCTGTGGGGCGGCTGGTATCCTTGTTTCAGTCTTCCGACCGGGGCAATGTGGTGTCCTTTGAGAATCTTCCCTTTGCCTACCCGGTGACCAATGCGGTGTCTGGGGCAGTGGAGTACCGTCTGGCGACCTTTATGATCCAGGCTATGGTGGCGCTGGCGCTGTTTGTCATCCTGTCGGCGTTTTATTGGAAAGGAAACCGGAAAGGAAATCTCCGGGAAGGGGATACGACCCTGATCTTTTTACTGATCTACGGTGCTTCTCAGGTGGTGCTGGATTCCACCCGGTATGATTCCCTGTTCTTCCGCAGCAACGGCTTTGTCAGCGTGGTGCAGGTGCTGGGAGCCGTGGGACTGGCCTTCTCCATTGTTTGCTTCTCCCGGCGGATGGTGAAAGCAAAGGGCTTCCGCTTCTGGCAGGTGCTGCTGTGGATCCTCATTGCCGCTGCCATGGGCGGAGCGGGATTTATGGAATACTACGTCCAGCGCCGGGGCAACGAGGCGGTATTCGCCTACAGTGTCATGTCCGGCTGCCTGATGGTCATCATTCTGCTGACGCTGCTGATCCGTCTGCTGGCAGTCCGGGCCGAGCGGAAATTTGCGGCCCATTGAGGAATGTGCTATGACGGTAAACGGCAAAGAATACGAAGTGCTTCGGCTTCTGGGCAAAGGCAAGGGCGGCTGCTCTTATCTGGTTACCGACGGAAAATGTGAGTACGTCCTGAAGCAGATCCACCACGAACCCTGCGATTACTACCAGTTTGGCAACAAACTGGAAAGCGAATTGCGGGACTATGCCCGGCTCCGGGAAGTGGGCATTCCTATGCCGGAGCTGCTGGAGTAGACCGGGAGCAGGAACGGATCCTGAAAGAATACATCCCCGGCGATACCATCGACCGTTACGTTCAGGAAGACCGGATGGAGGAAGGCTTCTTCCGTCAAATGGAGGACATGTGCCGAAAGCTCTATCCCGCCGGACTGAACATCGACTATTTCCCTACGAACTTTGCAGTCCGGGAGGGGAAGCTGTACTATGTGGACTATGAGTGCAACGGCTACATGGAGCAGTGGGACTTTGCACACTGGGGCCGGGAGTACTGGTATCAATCAGAAGCCTTTCTGACATATTTTCAGAAAAAATGAAAAAAGTGCTTGACAAATGAACCTTCAGCGCATATAATAATCAAGCGCTGAAGCGAGGCACTTATGGACGATTAGCTCAGCTGGCTAGAGCATCCGCTTGACGTGCGGAAGGTCATAGGTTCGAGTCCTATATCGTCCATGAATAAAAAAGAACCACACCACAGGTGTGGTTCTTTTTTATTCATGGCATAGGACTCGAACCCATCTAAATGCAGATGTCCGGTGGACATCTGCGCAACACCGGTTTGACGGTGTTGCCGCAATAGTGTCCTCGAGTCCTATATCGTCCGGCACCGACTCTCGCCATCCGTTCGGATAGGGCGTTTGCGCAATGGATACAAGTGGGACGTCGAGGGCGCCGTCCCCTACGAAAGGGAATGATCGGGAAATTTTGAAGAATCTAAAAATAATCCTTGACATTTCCGGAAATATCCTGTATACTATCAAAGTCGCTTGACGAAATATATGGACGATTAGCTCAGCTGGCTAGAGCATCCGCTTGACGTGCGGAAGGTCATAGGTTCGAGTCCTATATCGTCCACCAAAAAAGAATCCCCATCCATTCGGATGGGGATTCTTTTTTGGTGGACGATATAGGACTCGAACCAATCTAAATGCAACAGTCCGGTGGACATCTGCGCAACACCGGCTCGACGGTGTTGCCACCATAGTGTCCTCGAGTCCTATATCGTCAGGTACCGACTTTGCCCATTCAATAAACCAAAAAACATCCCCCATCCGCATGGATAGGGGATGTTTTTACATATGACCACAAGGGGAATGGCTGGGATCATGCTTTATGGGGCCTGCGTTCATCTCCCAGGAAGAAGACGGCCACGGTGCCGGGGCCGCAGTGGGAGGCAATGATGGTGCCGATGTCAAAAATCCGGATGTTGCCGGAAAGGTTGGGGAACTTGGCTTCAATGGCTTGCCGCAGGGCTTCCGCATCTTCCGGGCAGTTGGCGTGGCAGATGTGGCACTTGCCGAAATACCGGGTGCCGTTGAGAGCGTGCGCTTCCATGACCTGCACGGTGCGTTCGATGGCGTGCTTCTTGACCCGGACTTTGTCGTAGGCGATGATCCGGCCTGCGTCATCCAGCCGCATAATGGGGCAGATATTCAGCACCGCACCCAAGGTGGCGGCGGGGCCGGAAATCCGTCCGCTGCGGCGGAAGTATTTTAAGTCCGTGGAGAAAAACTGGTGATGTACGTTCTTTCGGTTCTCCAGTACCCACTGAGCGGTTTCTTCCAGAGTGGCACCCTGATCCCGGAGGTCTGCGGCCATGTCCACCAGCAGACCATATCCGGAGGAACTGCACAGGGAGTCGATGACCTGAATGGTGCGCTCCGGGTAACGCTGGCGCAATGCGGCGGCTGCCTTTTCCGCATTCTGGTAAGAGCCGGTCATGCCGGTGCCAAAGGCGATGTGCAGCACATCACCCTGCTGCAAAAGTTCCTCGAAAAAGGCTTCGTACTGGAATTCGTTCAGCTGGGAGGTGGAGGGGATCTTACCGGCTTCCAGCAGCTGATAGAAGTGGGGCAGGGCATCGGGATCCCGGCCCATATCGTCGGGGTACATCTGATCGTCTACGGTGTAGGAGTAAAACAGAACTGGGATATTTCGTGCAGAGACAGCAGTATAGGGCATGTCCACAGTGGACTCACAGGACAAGACAAAAGAGGGGGTCATGTGTAAGGCTCCTTTATGGAAAAAGTTAAGTTTTCTATAGTAAGTATATTCTACTTTTTCAAAAAGGATTCGCAATCAGCTGAAAAAGCTCCGTGATAAGTTTTTTATCACGGAGCCGGAAATGATAAAATTTTGATCAAAGTGTCTTTAACTGGAACCGCTCCAGGGCAAAGCCAACGGTATTTTGCAGCAGGATCCCCAGCCGGTCTACGATCTGCTGGGGATCAGGCTGCATATCCTCCTTGACCCAGTCCAGAACGGCACCCAGGAAAATATAGGTATAGACCCGGGCGATAAAGGCCTGATCGGTTTCGGAAACAGTGTGGCCGTCCATGTTCTGCCGGATCACGCTGAGAGTCAGATTGTCCAGCAGGGGTTGCAGGTACTTTTCCAGCTGCTCCTGATGGATGCAGCGGTAGACGTTGAGAATAAAATTCTGTTTTCCTGAACGGCGGCGAAGATTTGCAGCAGTCCCTGCTGCCAGGTGGTGTAACCGCTGTTTTTCTGCAAAATGGCCCGGACATCCTCCTGACAGATCCACTCCACCAGATCGTAAATGTCCTTGAAGTGATAGTAAAAGGTCATGCGGTTGATGCCGCAGCCTTCGGCAATCTCGCTGATGGTGATCTTATTCAGGGGCTTTTGCTGCAACAGATTTTTGGAAGATTGGGCAATAGCCAGCTTGGTCAGATGAGACATGGTGTGCCTCCTTGGCAAAGATTCGTTTGCCAAATAATATAGCAGGAAATTGTGAACTTTTCCACCGGACAGCTGAAAAAACTCTGAAATTCAGCCTTAATCGTGGCTGTGGTTGTGATTTTCCAGATGGTGGTGTTCATGGGCGTGGGTGCTGCCGTCGTCACCGTGAATGTGGCTGTGGCTGTGGCTGTGGATATGGGTGTGCTGGTGAGTGTGTACCAGGTCACCGTGGCGGTGTTCGTGGGTATGGGTGTGGGCGTGTTCATGGGTATGTTGCAGGGCGATGCTGTCCCGTATCATCAGCATTGTGGCGGCAATCATAATGACGAGGCCCAGATAAAATTGCGATGCCGGACGTTCTCCCAGCAGCACAACGCCGAAGATGACTCCCAGAAAGGGGGCGATGGAATAGTAGGCGCTGGTTTTGGCAGCACCCAGATCTTTTTGGACCTGAATGTAAAAGTTGATGCTCAGGCCATAGGCCACAAATCCCAGCAGTAGCGTCAGCAGTACATAGGGCAGGGGAGGGAAAGCTTCTCCAGTGACCAGGGCCAGAACCGTGCTGCCCACGCCGCAGCACAGCCCTTTGATGGTGGTGATTTGCACGGAGGATTTGTTGCTGAGCATCCGGGTGCAGTTGTTTTCCAGACCCCAGCAGCAGGCGGCGGCCAGCACATACAAAGAGCCGGAATTGAACTGGAAGCTGCCTTCCCCTTCAAAGCCCAGAATGACGCTGGACAGGGTCACCAGGGCGATGGCAATGGTGAGCCGCCGGGACAGCACCTCTTTGAACACCAGAAAGGCGATGAGAGAGGTGCCACGATCTCAAAATTGTTCAGCAGAGAAGCATTGGCGGAGTTGGTGCGCAGTAATCCCTGCATCAGCAGGATGGGGGCGGCAATATCCAGCAGGATCATGCCGATGGTATAGGGCAGTTCCTTCCGGGTCAGCGGGTCGGAAGGATGGCGGTTACCGGTAAGAAGGCTGTACAGCAGCAGCCCCGCTCCGGCACCAAAATACAGAAGCCCCGCCATCATGGTGGGTTGAACATGGACAAGAAGCAGCTTGGAGAAGGGGATGTTCAGGGCGTACAGCGCAGCTGCCAGAATGGCGAAGAATGTGACAATGTTTTTTTGTTTTCACAGGAACCTCCTTGAAAATCGGAAAAGCAGAAACTTTTATGATGAGAAAATCCTATCCTCCCAGGGGGGATATTGCATCTACACTATAGCACAGTTCGTGGCCTTTGTCATCTCCCAAAACCACCGGGAAAACGGGGCGATTTTTGGTGATATTGCGCCTGTTCAAAGTCCTGGCGGTTTGCTATAATGGAACCACAGAAAAGAAAAGGAGAAGAGAAAAATGGAACGAAATATCCTGCTTGGTTACCTGTTTACAGTGCTGAACTATGGCTTTTACTGTGCCAGCCGGTTCCTTGGCAAAAAACAGAAAATGCTGACACTGGATCTTCTGGCGAAGATTTCTTCCGTCATCGGTCTGGCGTTTCTGGGTTCCCTTAGCGGTGCTTACAGCATGGTGGTGAACTTCGGCTATCTGATCAGTGCCAATATTAAGGAGCGGAAGCATTACCGGTGGCCGGGGCTGTATGTCCTGTTTCAGCTGGCGCTGCTGTGGGTGATGATCCGCAGCTACAGCGGTTTGCCTTCCATATTGGTATTTTACTCCACGTCCATTGCCCTGTTTGCGGTGTGGTGGCTGCCACCCCAGAAAATGCGTCTGGCAGGACTGACGGCGAACTGCTTTACCCAGGCCTATCACCTGAGCCTGCAAAACTGGGCAGGTCTGTGCGAATTTGCGGTGATCGCCAGCAATCTGACCTCCTACCTGAAATACCGTCGGGCAGGAGAAAAACAGTAAACCGATCCGGAAGGAGAAAACAGTATGTGGTTTGTATTTGCATTGCTCTCTGCTGTGTTTGCGGCGCTGACATCCATTCTGGCGAAAGTGGGCATTGAAGGAGTCAATTCCAATCTGGCTACCGCACTGCGCACCGTGGTGGTGCTGGCCATGGCCTGGGGCATGGTGTTTCTGACCAACGCCCAGAGCGGAATCGGCCAGATCAGCCGCCGGAGCTGGCTGTTTCTGATTTTGTCCGGCCTTGCCACCGGGGCTTCCTGGCTGTGCTATTACCGGGCGCTGCAGATCGGAGAAGCGTCCAAAGTGGTGCCCATTGATAAACTCAGTGTGGTCATCACACTGGTGCTGGCCTTTGCGTTCCTCCAGGAAAAGGTCACAGTGAAATCCGCCATCGGTTGCGCTTTGATCGGCGCCGGAACATTGCTGATGGTGCTGTAAAAACGATAAGGTAAAAATATGTCATCCCTCCATTCCGCTTGCGCTCCAGTCGGGATGACATTCTTTGCTTTTATCCTACCGCGGCATCCACGGCCTGCTCCCCTAAAAACCGGATCACCAGCCGGTTGGGAAGGCACACGATCTCAGTGCCGCTGTTGCAGTATCCCCGGTGCATACAGTAGTGATCCGGGCAGCTGGCTTCCGTTACGGCGATTTTTCCGTCTTTGACGGTGAGAATGTTGTAATTTTCCCCAACGGTGACGGGAATCACCTGGTCTGCGGAAAGATCCACCGTGGCGATGACGGTGCTCTGAGAAGAAATTTCCACATAGGAAGCAGCGTCCTTTGGCAGCAGAAACAGGACGCTGAGGCTCAGGCAAACCACCAGCAACAGGGCAAACAGAATGATCCAGGTTCGGGTTCTCATAAGCATACCTCGAAAATGTTTTGATTGGTGTCAGTATACCAAAATCCTGAAAAAAACGCAAGAAAAAGTCCAAAATACTCCTTGACAATTTGACTTCAGAATGCTAGAATGGTTAAGCCGCATTGAAGGGGCTTAAGTTGGTGCGCAAATCACCACGCCTTAAAAGCGAGACTACACAATATAAAGTAGGTGAAACAAATGAAAGCAATTATCGTTACCGGTGGTAAGCAGTACACCGTGGCTGAAGGCGATGTCCTGTACATCGAGAAGCTGAACGCCGAGGCTGAGGCTACCGTCAAGTTCGACCAGGTTCTGGCTGTTCTGGACGGCGAGAACACCAAGTTCGGTGCTCCTGTTGTGGAGGGCGCAGCTGTCGAGGCTAAGGTCGTGAAGAACGGCAAGGGCAAGAAGCTGGACATCATCCGCTACAAGGCCAAGAAGGGCGAGAAGCGCCACATCGGCCATCGTCAGCCCTACACCAAGGTCGAGATCACCAAGATCGCTCTGTAAGGTATGACAAAGTGCGAATTTTTTACGGAGAATGACCGGATCACCGGTTTTTCTGTCTCCGGTCACAGCGGTTACGAAGAAGCCGGCAAGGACATCGTCTGCGCTGCCATTTCCGCTGTTGTCACCATGGCTGAGGCCACTATCAATGATGTGTGCGGCGCCAAGGCCAAGGTGCGGGTCAAGGACGAGCAGGCTCGTATTACATTGACCCTCCCCGTTTCCTGCGATGAGGAAGATACCGTTCAAGCTGTGCTTGCCGGTATGATGATCACTCTTTGCAGCCTGCGGGATGATTATCCTGATTATATCGAAGTTTTGGAGGTGTAACACCATGCTGAAGATTGGTATTCAGTTCTTCGCTCACCATAAGGGCGGCGGTTCCACCAAGAACGGCCGTGACTCCGAGGCCAAGCGCCTGGGCGTCAAGCGTGCAGACGGTCAGTTCGTTCTGGCAGGCAACATTCTGGTCCGCCAGAGAGGCACACACATCCATCCCGGTGTCAATGTTGGTATCGGCAAGGATGACACCCTGTTCGCTCTGGTTGACGGTACTGTCAAGTTCGAGCGCAAGGGCAAGGATCGCCGTCAGTGCTCCGTTTACGCTGAGCAGTAATTGGTTATAAAAAAGCTGCCGCAAACACTTTGCGGCAGCCTTTTTTATAGTTGACAGTGGATAGTTGACAGTGGACAATTATGGTATCCCCTTCGGGGATGATTTCGAATGGTTGATAGTTGAGAGCGGATAGAGGACAGGGAAAACTGTCAACTGTCCATTGTCAACTGTCAACTCGATAAGGAGGATATGCTATGTTTGTTGATAAAGTGCGTATTACGGTCATCGGCGGTCGGGGCGGAGACGGTGCGGTGGCCTTTCACAGAGAAAAATATGTGGCATCCGGCGGCCCGGACGGCGGCGACGGCGGCCATGGCGGCAGTGTGATTTTGCGGGTCAGTGACCACATGACCACCCTGCTGGACTTCCGCTATAAGCGCAAGTATTCCGCTCAGGCCGGTGTCAACGGTCAGGGCCGGAAGATGGCCGGCAAGCGGGGAGAAAACCTCATTATCGAAGTGCCCAGGGGCACCGTGGTCCGGGATGCGGAAAGCAACCAGATCATTGTGGATATGTCTACCGGGGAAGATTTCATCATCGCCAAGGGCGGCCGGGGCGGCTGGGGCAATGCCCACTATGCCACCCCCACCCGGCAGGTGCCCCGGTTTGCCAAGGCCGGTCTCAAGGGTCAGGAGCGGGACATTATTCTGGAACTGAAACTGCTGGCAGACGTGGGTCTGGTGGGCTTCCCCAACGTGGGCAAGTCTACCCTGCTGTCCGTCACCTCCAATGCCCGGCCCAAGATCGCCAATTATCACTTTACCACCCTGTTCCCCAATCTGGGCGTGATCTATGTGGACGAGGGCGTGTCCTTCGTCATGGCGGATATCCCCGGCATTATTGAAGGTGCTGCCGAGGGTGCCGGACTGGGTCACGATTTCCTGCGGCATATCGACCGCTGCCGTCTGCTTGTCCATGTGGTGGATGTTTCCGGCAGCGAAGGCCGGGATCCGGTGGAGGATTTCCACGCCATCTGCGAGGAGCTCCACAACTATTCCATCGATCTGGGGGACCGTCCCATGATCGTGGCTGCCAACAAGGTGGACATTATGGACCCGGACTCCGATAATCTGGAGCGGCTTCGTGCCGCCGCCGAGGAGAAGGGGTGCCCCCTGTATGAGATCAGCGCTGGTACCACTCAGGGTACCCGGAATCTGATGCGGGTGGTGGCAGAAAAGCTCCGTACCCTGCCCCCTGTGACCATCTATGAGCCGGAGTATGTGGAAGTGATCCAGGAGCCTGTGGATCCCAGTGCCTTCGAGATCGAGCACTACGGCAACACCTGGCTCATCACCGGTGCCTGGCTGGAGCGGCTGGTGCAGAACATCAACTTCGACGACTACGAATCCCGGAACCATTTCGACATGCAGTTGCGGAAAGTTGGTCTGTTCCAGCGGCTGGAAGAACTGGGGATTCGGGACGGCGATACCGTGGATATTTACGATCTGGAGTTTGAATATCAGCGGTAAGACAAAAAGTTTTTTCTTTTTGCAGAAAGTATTTGCCATTTTCGATTTTTTTGTATATAATAACAGGGATACGGCTCGTATCCCTGTTATTTTTCATGAGGGGGCAGTCACCATGATCCGGAATCTGAATCAGGTCACCTTTCAGGGCTTTGGGCTTGTGCCGCCAGAGCGGACCCAAAGTGCCAGGAATTTTGATAAAAACAGTGCCAGAACGTTAACACTGACCGAAAAAGATGCCCAGGTCTGCCAGGCAAAGGCGGATACCTGGATCACCTGTGCCGGGGGCAGCAGTGTTCTCTCCGTCAGCCAGGACGGAGAAAGCTTCCAGCACTATTATTTGGATAAGCCGGTTTGCGTCAAACCGGAGATATTCTTCGCCCTGAGTCCCTTTATGGGGCAGGCTACGGTGATGATGCAGTCTGAGGAGGAACCGACCCCCACCGGCAAACGTTGTGGTGGCAGTTTTTCCGTGGAGCATAAGCTCCGGGTGAACAGTATTTACACCTTCTGGTACCAGGAAAAGGAGCAGGGATTCCTGTTCCCGGGAGAATCCCATCCTACGGCAGAGCTGACCTATGTGGATCAGGGTTCCCTCCATTCCGTGGCGGATGGTCAGGATTTGCTGCTGAAGCAGGGAGACTTGGTGATCTACGGCCCGGATCAGTGGCATATGCAGTATTCCGATATCGGCGTAGCGCCCCGGTATGTGACCATTTCCTTCGCCGTCAGCGGTGTGGAGCTGGCACCTTTGCTGAACCGGAAGTTCACCGCACCCCAGAGTGTGGTGTCGGTGTTGCAAAATATGCTCCGGGAGCAGGAGCGGATGGATGAATATGCCAATGACATCATCCTGTCCCAGCTGAACCTGATGCTGCTTTTGCTGCTGCGGGAGACGGCGGCCCCCACCGGAGGCAAGTTGCAGACAGCCAACGCCGTCCATTCGGAAAATGAGATTATCCGGCAGGCCCAGCAGTTCATTTCCACCCACATCCGGGAGAAGCTGTCGGTGCCGCTGGTGGCCCGGCAGGTGGATGTGAGCCCCAGCTATCTGACGGCGCTGTTCCACAAGAATCTGCAAATTTCTCCCGGTGAATACATCCGCCGGATCAAGCTTCAGGAGAGCAAGCAGATGATCCGGGAAAACAACCTGAACTTCACGGAAATTGCGGCAGAACTGCAATATTCCACCGTTCACCATTTCTCCCGGCAGTTTAAGGAAAAATTCGGCATCACCCCCACGGAGTATGCCAAATCGGTTAGATAAGAACTGGACGTGTCGCCAAAAGCGGCACGTCCTTTTTTAAAGATTTATTTAAGTTTTCCTTAGTGTCATTGACTTGTGATTTCCATACCGATAAAATGGAAATCACAAGCAAAAGGAGGGAAATACCATGAAACGTCTGATCGCTTTTCTGCTGGCGGCACTGCTGCTGACGGGCTGCGGCGCAACAACGGCAGAGCCAACCCTGTCTACCGAAGAATTGGAGGAACTGTTTGAACAGGCCATCGCTCAGGCCGGGGCGGTGGAAATTCAACCTGTTACTGTCAGTACTGTGGATGAATTTCTGGACGCCATCTGCACCGGGGCGGAAATCACACTGATGCCGGGGGAGTATGATCTGGCTACCGCCAGCAATTACGCCCAGGAATCCGCAAGCCCCTGGTACTACTGGGATACCATAGGAGAGAAAGCCCAGCTGGTGCTGACCGGGGTGAAAAATCTGACCATCCACGGCAGCGGCAAAACTGTGACCAAAATCCTTACCTCCCCCCGATATGCCAATGTGCTGAAACTTCAGGGCTGTGAAAATGTCCTTCTGGAAGGCTTCACCGCCGGACATACCGAGGGCGGCGAGTGCACCGGCGGCGTGGTGGCTATGGATAGCTGTCAGGGTATCCACATGCTGGATCTGGGGCTGTTCGGCTGCGGCACCGTCGGTGTCCGGGGAGAATGCTGTGGGGACATTTTGCTGAAAGACTGTGAGATCTATGAATGCTCCTACAATGGCGTGGATTTCACGGATACGGAGGGACTGTCCATCCAAAACTGTAGCTTCCATGATCTGATAAATTACGGAAGTGCCGCTCAGGTATTCTATCTGTACAATTGCAAAACCGTGTCCATTACCGACTGCACTGTGGAAAATAACCGGGTAGGCGAACTGGTGACAGCCTCCCCCGGCGCAGGTGTCGAACTGCGCAACACCACTTTTTCCGGAAACCGTGTGGAAGATGTGGCCTTTGGTGGATTGCCCAGCGGTCTGATTCTGGACGGCTGCACCTTCCAGGACAACGATATGCGCCGCTGGATGGAGATCCCCGCCAACATTCTGGACGGCAACGGCCAAATCTGGACAGAGGAGAAGCTGAACAGCTGGTACCGCCAAGAAGATCTCACCCTTCCCGCCGGAGAGCGGACGGAGGTGCAGGTGGATAATGTGGATGATTTTCTTGCTGCTATCGCCCCGGATACAGAGATCATTCTGGCAGACGGCGTTTACAATCTGAGCACCGCAAAGGATTACGCCGGGGAAGGTACGGAGTATTACCACTGGCAGGAGGAATTTGATGGCTTCGAGCTGGTCATCACCGCCAGCAATCTGGTGATCCGCAGTGAAAGCGGCGATGTGACCCAATGCACCATTTCCGCCGAACCCCGGTATGCAGACGTATTGAACTTCTACGGCTGTGACAATGTAGCTCTGCAGGGCATTACTGCCGGTCACACTATCGAGCCGGGCTACTGCACCGGCGGCGTGCTGTTCTTCGACTGCTGCACCGGTGTGCTGGTGGAAAACTGCGGGCTCTACGGTTGCGGAATTTTAGGCATTCAGGCGGTGCTGTGCAATGACATCACCGTAAAACACTGTGACATTTACGAATGCAGCTACGGCGGCATCCACATGACCGATGTCATCGGGGTGACGCTGGAAAACAACCAGTTCCGGGATTTGGGGGGCAGCAAGCTGGGCTTTACCAACTGCCGGCAGGTTACCCTGGACGGCCAAACCATCTCCGGGGATGGCTATATGGATTAAAAAGCCGGGGCGTATCTCACGCCCCGGTTCCCTTATTTTGCTTTGCTCTCCTTGCGCACCATGAAGAAGCCCATGGTGTTGCTGAGAATCGTCAGCATATCGAAGAAGCTGGCTACATAATTGCGGTAATAGATGTCGTAGATCAGCCACATGACCATGGTGCCGATGATGACGATTTTCAGCAGCTCCTCACTTTTGGTATCCAGGAACCAGGTGAAGATCGCTGCCGCCAGAATGGGGAGCCAGCCGATCCATCCGGCGCTGAGGGAGCTGATGGACAGCAGAACCTGCAACGCAATAAAACCGATTTTCAACGCCAGATTGGGCTGCCATTTGGCAAACACCAGATTCCGGATGACGCTGACGATGTTGGCAATGAAGCCGCTGACACCGCCCAAAATCAGGTTGCCAAAGCCCATAAACAGGCACTGGACAGATTGAGCCGCCAGAATGTGGGATTTCTTTTTCAAAAAGCCGATGGCCACCATGATGATACAGCCCACCATGGAAATGCCGTTGCCAAGAAGCAGCAGATTCATACAATTTCCTCCCCAATTCTCTCTTCAGCGATTATACCAAGGGGAGGCGGAAGTGTCAAGGCTTGCCCTTGCGAAACGGCGGGAAGTGGTATATAATGAAAGCAAGCAGTTACGTTGGAGGAAACGATATGGAATTTAAGGTTTTGGCCGTAGGCGATGTGGTGGGTGCTCCGGGTATGGAGCGGGTACGCCGGCATCTGCGGCAGCTGAAGCGGAAGCATCAGGCGGATTTTGTCATCGTCAACGGAGAAAATGCCGCCGTGGTGGGCATCACCCCCGATCAGGCGGAGGATATTCTGGACGCCGGTGCAGACTGCATCACCATGGGCAACCACACCTGGGGCAAGCGGGAAATTGCGGATTATATGGAAGACTGCCCCCAGATCTTGCGCCCTGCCAACTATGCCCCTCAGGTACCCGGAAGGGGTTGGCAGATTTTTGAGACCAAGGCAGGAGGTGTGGCGGTCATCGACCTCATTGGCCGGTGCAATATGGACTACGGCCCGGACAATCCTTTCCTGCTCATCGACAAAATTCTCAAACAGATCATGGCGAAGATCGTGCTGGTGGAAATTCATGCGGAAGCCACTTCGGAAAAGCTGGCCATGGGGTATATGCTGGATGGCCGGGTCAGTGCGGTGTGGGGCACCCACACCCATGTGCCCACGGCAGATGCCCGGGTTCTGCCCAAGGGAACGGGCTATGTGACGGATCTTGGCATGACCGGACCGGCGGATTCCATTCTGGGCATCCGGCCGGAACTGTCCATCGCCAAATTCCGTGGAGACTTGCCGGAACGCTACCGCTGGGCAGAGGGCAGAACCAAACTGGAAGCGGTGCTGTTTACCATTGACAGCACCACAGGAAAATGCCTCCGGGCAGAAAGGGTGGACGAATGGGACTGAAAATACTCCACAGCGCCGACTGGCACTTAGATTCCCCCTTCGGGGGCTTTTCCGAAGCGCAGCGGCAGCTGTTACAAGAAGAGCAGAAGCGCCTTCCCAGAAAGATCGCCGATCTGTGCCGCCGGGAAGACTGCGACCTGATGCTGCTTTCAGGCGACATTTTTGACGGCACACCCAAAGCAGAGACTGTGGCGATTTTGAAAAAGGCTCTGGCAGACACCGGTGTGCCGGTGCTCATCTCCCCGGGTAACCACGATTACTGCGGTATGGGCAACATCTGGCAGGAGGAAACCTGGCCGGAAAATGTGTATGTTTTTACCGGTGGACTGGAATCGGTGACCATTTCGGCTCTGGATTGCCGGATCTACGGCGGCGCTTTTCACAGCATGGACTGTGAAAGTCTGCTGGAAGGCTTTGAAGCCCAGGGTGAGGAGCGCTACTGCGTGGCGGTTCTTCACGGAGACCCGGTGCAGAAAAATTCTCCCTATAACGCCGTGACGGCGGCCCAAGTCCGGCAGTCCGGCCTGGATTATCTGGCACTGGGGCATATCCACAAGGCCGGTGCCTTTCAGGCGGGGAATACCCTCTGCGCCTGGCCCGGGTGTCCCATGGGTCGGGGCTGGGACGAAAGCGGGGAAAAGGGCGTGTGCATTGTCACACTGGAAGATACTGCCCAGGTCCGCCCGGTGAGCCTGGATACCCTCCGGTTTTATGAAATGGAAGCCAGTGTGGAGCCCGATGCGCTCAAAAATCTGGAACAGCTTTTGCCTGCTGCGGGAAGTGAAGACTTTTACCGGGTGACCCTGACAGGCTGCGGCAAGGCGGATTTGGCACAGCTGAAGGCAAATTTCCCGGAATTTCCCAATCTGGAATTGCGGGATCAGACCGAGCCGCCGCTGGATATCTGGGGCAGTGCCGATGAAGATTCGCTGGAAGGGATCTACTTCGGCCTGCTGCGCCGGGCGATGGAAGCAGAGCCGGAAAATGCCCGGCAAATCGAACTGGCAGCGGAAATTTCCCGGAAGTTGCTGGCAGGAAAGGAGGTCATCTTATGAGAATTTACAAAATGACCGCCACCTTCGGCAAGCTGGAGCAGGAAACATTGACGCTGGAGCCAGGCTTGAACATCATCACCGCCCCCAACGAGTGGGGAAAAAGCACCTGGTGTGCCTTTTTGGTAGCCATGCTCTACGGTCTGGATACCCGGGCCAAAACCACCAAAAACAATCTGGCAGACAAGGAACGCTATGTTCCCTGGTCTGGCAGTCCCATGGCGGGCCGCATTGACCTGAGTTGGAAGGGACGGAATATCACCATCGAGCGGCGCACCAAACGCCGGGTTCCTCTGGGAGATTTTCAGGCCTACGAAACGGAAAGCGGCCTTCCCGTGGAAGAACTGACAGCATCCAACTGCGGTCAGATGCTGCTGGGCGTGGAGCAGAGCGTGTTCCGCCGGGCAGGATTTATCCGGCAGACAGATCTGCCGGTGACCCAGGATGAAGCCCTGCGCCGCCGGCTGAATGCGCTGGTGACCACCGGTGACGACAGCGGCTCCGCCGACCGGCTGGCGGCGGAGCTGAAAGATCTGAAAAATCGTTGCCGCTACAATCGTTCCGGCCTCCTGCCCCAGGCGGAAGCCAGGCGGCAGGAACTGGAAGAAAAAATCGGGGAGCTGGAAGAGCTGGATGGCCAGATCCGCACCCTGAAAGAGCGGCTGGACAGCTTAAAAGACTGGATCCGCCAGTTGAAAAACCACCAGCAGGCCATGGCCTATGCCCAGATGGAGGCGGATGCAGGGCGGGTAGCCCAGGCCAGTGCCGCCATGGAACAGGCGGAGCAGGAACTGCGCCATATGGAAGAAATTTGCGCCAGCCTGCCCACCCGGGAGGAAACGGAGCGAAAAGCCCGGGAATTGCGAACCTTCCGGGATCAGTGGAATTCCACCCAGATGCTGTTCCAGCAGACCCCCGGGGAACCGGTGAAACCCCAACTGTTGGCCCCCTTCTCCGGCATGACCGAGGAAGAAGCCCAGGCCATGGTGAAAGAGGACGCAAAGACCTACAGCACCCTCTGCGGCACCCGGCTGCCTTTGATCCTGATGGTCATCGGCCTGGTGGGGCTTCTGGCTGCCGGGGTGCTGACGGCGCTGAAAGCCTATGTATTTGCCATCGTTGCCGGTTCCACGGGCGTGGTGGCGCTGGGTTGGAGCATTCTGGAACGGGTCAGCGGAAAACGCCAGCGGGCGGCATTGGTGGAAAAGTATGGAGATGCAAATTTCCAGCACTGGATGGATCCTGTGGAGCGCTACGCCGGGGAACTGGAAATTTACCGGGAGGAATGGAAGCAGTATCAGCAGTCCAGCAGCGATTTGGATGTGCGGATGATGGTGCTGCGGAAAAAGCGGGATACCCTTTGTGGCTTTCAGGAGCCGGAGGTACTGCTGGAACACTGCCAGCAGGCACTTTCCCACTGGGATCGGCGGGATGCGGCCCTCCGGGAAGCCCGGCGTACCAGAGAGCATTATGAAAGTTTGCGTGCCATGTTGCGGCCGGTGGAAAAACCTGCCCTGCCGGACGATTTGACCCAAAGCCCGGAAGAAGCGGCAAGACTTCTGGCGGAGTGTTCCGACGAGTTACAGCGGCTGCAAAACCGTTTAGGTCAGTATCAGGGCCGGATGGAGGCCCTGGGAAACCGGGAAACCCTGCTAAACCAGCTGAAAGATACCAACCAGCGGATCCACCGGCTGGAAGATACCTACATGGCACTGACCATTGCCCAGGAGACCTTGTCTCAGGCCCGGCTGGAATTGCAGCGGCGGTTTGCCCCCCGGATCACAAAACGGGCCCAGCAGATGCTGTCCTGGATGACAGACGGCCGGTATCACAGCCTGACCATGAGTGAAGATTTCTCCTTACAGGCTGGTGCCGGACAGGATGAGACCCTTCACGATGCCATCTGGCGCAGTGACGGCACCATGGATCAGCTCTATCTTGCCCTGCGCCTTGCAGTGGCGGAAGAATTGACCCCGGAAGCACCTCTGATCCTGGACGATGCCTTGGTGCGCTTTGACGATAAGCGCATGGCACAGACGGTTCAGATCCTCCGGGATATGGGGGAAAACAAGCAGATCCTCTGCTTCACCTGCCAGGGCAGGGAAGCCTGTGTACAGGATGTGGAAGGTTGATTTCCCATTACCCATTAACGTATAAAGCACCCGGTTTCCTGCCAAAAAATGGGAAGGAAACTGGGTGCTTTGCACTGTGGACCTATTGTTGTGAACGTGAGGCGGGAATCGGCAGCTGTTTTGCTTTATAGAGCTTATACATTTCCTCTGCTGCCAGACGGAGTTTGGCTACAGGGACATCTTTTCCGGGGAAGAGAAAATAGTGAACATCATTGTCACCGATGCAGATCATATCGCCCAATTCGTACCAGTAGTAGTCGGAGTAAAGGCTGTAGCAGGACTGGGGCTTCTGGGTGTAGTGCAGGCGGCCGTCGCAGCCGGTGAGGGTGAAACCGGTGGCATCGTGAGTCAGGTGACCGGTGCCAACCAGATAGACGGCTTTGTAGTCCACCTGCATGGCGATCTGCACATCGGTATCCAGCCGGTAGCGATCCTCCAGGATATCCTGCCGCACCTGTTGACGCTCCCAGCGGTAGTAGTTGGGAATGTGGGAAAGTTCTGTTTCCCCTTCCGTGGCCTTCAATTTTCCGTAGGGGGTCAGTTCCCAGCGCTTGCCGCAGTGGTGGCAGGTCAGGTGAATGCCCCGGCCCTCCATCTGGCCTTCCGTGCCGCAGTGGATGCACTTGTAGGCGATACGATGGAGCCCATCCGCCCGGAAGGGTTGGGGGATCAGCCGCCCTTGCTTCTGCTGATAGCGGAACTGGTCGAAGGAGAAGGCATCTTCCACGCCCTGACTGAGCTCCCGGATGCTTTTTTGCCGGATTTCTTCCTGGGTGAACAATACCCGGGCTTTGGCGGTGACGGGAACCGTTTTGCGGATCTGCAACTCGTTGTAAAGGGGATTCCGGCTGAAGGCACCGAAGGTCTCAATCATCACCACGGGCACATCCAGCTTTTTCAGCAGGATGCCCATTTTGGCGGGAAGGGTGGTGGCAGTGCCGTCAAAAGAGTAGGAAGCTTCCGGGTACATCAGCACACTGGTTTTCAGTTCTTTGACACAGTAGGACATGTCCTGAATCAGCCGTACATCCGATACGAATTTCTGGGTGGGAATGCAGCCGATGGTGCGCATGAGCCACTCCATCAGGCCGAAAAAACCGATGAAGCCGTCGTTGGTGGCAACAATATTGATGGGCCGGGGGAAGAGGATCCGGTAGGCAATCTCCATATCCAGAAAGCAGCTGTGATTCATGAGGATCAGGCAGGGCTGGTTCGTGGGAATCTTGTCCAATCCCTCGGTTTCATACCGGAACCGGGTGCCAAACAGACCGAAAAAAGTCAACAGCCAGATCAGGCACCGCCAGAAGATACCCGGCTTCCGGGGATTTTTATGGATGGGCCGGGGCAGGGACATAACGGTATCATAGTCCATATATTTTACGGTGGTTTTCATAAAAAACGACCTCCTTTGTAATGGGGTGCGCTCAGAATGAGTATACCAGAGGGAAGCATGGCAGTCAATGATGGAATTGATATACATATATACTGCATATGATGAATACTGAGAAACTGAAAAAAGGAATAAAGGTACTGAATATTCAAATATTCCTGGAAATGCTGAATGATTTTGTGCAAGTTTGCGGACTGATTGGTGAACAAACTGTGAATATTGTGAACTTGTCCAATTGACGATTGCGCATAACGGCGGTATAATTTATCCATAAATTCCAACAGCCCAAGGGGCTGAAAAACGAAAAGGAGAGTTAAGAATTATGAAGAAACTGATTTGTCTGGCACTGTCCGTGCTGATGATCGCCGCTATGCTGACCGCCTGCGGCTCCAATGAGAGCAAGGAGACCGTCGCTGCCGTGGAAAACGGTGAGGCTGCTGCTTTCACCACTGTGGAATCCGGTAAGCTCATCATGTCCACAAACGCAACCTTCCCTCCCTACGAGTTCATCGCCGATGATGGCTCCGTTGTGGGTATCGATGCGGAAGTGGCCGCTGCCATCGCTGAGAAGCTGGGCCTGGAGCTGGAGATCGACGATATGGACTTCGACGCCGCTCTGCTGGCTGTGCAGCAGAACAAGAGCGACATCGTCATGGCCGGTGTTTCCGTTACCGAAGAGCGGGAAATGGTTATGAGCTTCTCTGACAGCTACGCTACCGCTGAGCAGGTGGTCATCGTCAAGGAAGGCTCCGACGTGACCATGGACAACCTGGGCGACATGATGATCGGCTGCCAGCGTGGCACCACCGGTTACATCTATTCTTCCGATTCCGTTGAAAACGGCGGCTATGGCGAAGATCATGTCACTGCTTACGACAATGGTGCTTCCGCTGTTCAGGCTCTGATGAACGGTCAGGTTGACTGCGTCATCATTGACTCCGCTCCTGCCAAGGAGTTCGTGGCTGCCAACGCCGGCCTGACCATTCTGGAAGGCAACTGGGTGGAAGAGTCCTACGCCATCGGCATGAACAAGGACAATGCCGCTCTGGTGGAAGCTGTCAACGCCGCTCTGGCCGAGCTGACTGCTGACGGCACGCTGCAGGCTATTGTTGACAAGTACATCACTGCCGAGTAAAATAACAACAGCAAAAGCCACCCTTCAGGTGCTGAAAGCACCTGAAGGGCAGCTTTCTGTTTCCTGCGGAAAGTTGCCTTGTATGCGTATTGCAAGGCAGTTTTCTGGAAGAAATAAGATATTTGCATTCTACATTAAAGGAGTGAAGTTTGTGGAACAATACGAGGCTTGGAAAGCCCTGCTCCGGGCCGGTGAGGCCACCGGCTGGCAGGAATTCTATGTCAAATTCTATCAGGCTTTCATCGAGGGTAACCGGTGGAAGCAGTATTTAAGCGGCGTGGGTACCACCCTGATGGTCACTGCCATGGCACTGGCTCTGGGTGTTGCGCTGGGTGTTATCGTGGCCATGGTCCGTACCGCTTACGATCAGCAACCCAAGGGCAGAAAAAATCCCATTCTGGCTGTGGTGAATGCGGTTTGTCAGGTCTATATCACCGTGATCCGTGGTACCCCCATGATGGTGCAGTTGCTGATCATGGGCTTCGTGGTGTTCTCTTCCTCCCGGAACTACACCATGGTGGGCGCCCTGACCCTGGGTATCAACTCCGGCGCTTACGTTGCCGAGATCATCCGGGGTGGTCTGATGTCTCTGGATCCCGGCCAGGCGGAAGCCGGCAGAAGTCTGGGCCTTGGCTACATCGATACCATGCGTTTTATCGTCATTCCCCAGGCGTTCAAGGCTATTTTGCCTGCCCTGGGCAATGAATTTATCGTGCTGCTGAAGGATACCTCCCTGATCACCGTCATCGGCGGTAAGGAAATGGTCTACGCCGCCCAATCCATTTACGGCCGGACTTACGAGCAGATGTTCCCCCTGGTGGGCATCGCCTGCGTGTATCTGGTTCTGGTTGTCATCTTCAGCTATCTGGTCAGCTTACTGGAAAGGAGACTGCGTCAAAGTGATCGACATTAAGCATCTGAGCAAATCCTTTGGAGATCATCTGGTTCTGGATGATATCTCCGAGCATATTTACCCCGGGGATAAAGTGGTCATCATCGGGCCCTCCGGTTCCGGCAAGTCCACCTTCCTGCGGAGCCTGAACCTGATGGAGGAGCCCACCACTGGTACCATCATCTTTGATGGCCATGAAGTTACCAATCCCAAGACCAACATCGACTTTGTCCGCCAGCAGATGGGCATGGTGTTCCAGCACTTCAATCTGTTCCCCAACATGACCATCCGGAAGAACATCACCCTGGCCCCTGTCCGCACCGGCCGGATGAATCAGGCGGAAGCTGACGAACTGGCCATGCAGCTGCTGCGCCGGGTGGGTCTGGAAGACAAAGCCGATGCTTACCCCAATCAGCTTTCCGGCGGTCAGAAGCAGCGGATTGCCATTGTCCGGGCGCTGGCTATGAACCCCAAGGTGCTGCTCTTTGACGAGCCTACTTCCGCACTGGATCCGGAAATGGTTGGCGAAGTTCTGAATGTTATGAAGGAACTGGCAGCTGACGGCATGACCATGGTGGTGGTGACCCACGAAATGGGCTTTGCCCGGGAAGTGGGCAACCGGATCCTCTTTATGGACGGCGGCAAGATCGTGGAGCAGGGAAGCCCTGAAGAAGTTTTCGGCGCTCCCAAGAATCCCAGATTGCAGGAGTTCCTCTCTAAAGTTCTTTAAGAAGTTCTTAAATTGATTCCTCCGGGGGAAATGTTCCTCCGGAGGAATTGCGTTTTTGTATCGGCTGTGATATGATGAGAAAAAATTTCAGGAGGTGAAGGAATTGAATGAGCAGAAGTATCTCTATGTCCTCTTTTCGGCCACACCCTACCGGATGGGGCGAATGATCCGCATGGTGACCCGGGAGCCTTATAACCATGTGTCCATTGCCATTGACAGGGATCTTACCAGCATCTATTCCTTCGCCCGGCGGTATTATGAAACGCCCTTTTACGGTGGTTTCGTGACAGAGGAACCCTGCCGCTATCGCCATGGGGGAAGAACGGCGGATATCCGGCTGTATCGCCTGCCTCTGACCCGGTGGCAGTGGGAGAAGCTCAATGCCATGCTGGAAGATATGCGCATTCACGCAGATCATTATCTGTATAATCACCTCTCAGCTGTGGCAGCACCCTTACACCGGAAGATCCGGGTGCGGAAGGCCTACACCTGTGCGGAATTTACGGTAAATGTGCTGAGTAGCCTTGGCTTTGACTTTGACCCGGAGCGGTTTTACACCATTGGTGACATTGCCCGGCGGCTGGAAGGATACCATATCTACACCGGCCTGTTCCCGGACTGCCCGGTGCAGAATACCGAATTTTTTACCCCCAGACCGGTAGCCCATCCCATCTATGCCAGCGCACGGGATGTGGCAAAGCTCTTCTGGCGGCTCCGATTTTAAAAATTATGATTTTTAAACCATCCCCGAAGGGGATACTGTCAACTGTCAATTCAAAAATTCCCTGTTATGCCAGGCATAACAGGGAATTTTCTTACTCCAACACGTGTTCCAGACCCATTTGCAGAATGGTCTTTACATGGTCATCTGCCAGGGAGTAGAGGATGTTCTTGCCGTCCCGGCGGAATTTGATGAGCTGCATCTGCTTTAAAATCCGCAGCTGGTGGGAAATAGCACTCTGGCTCAGCTCTACCTGCTCCGCAATTTCGGAAACACACTGCTCGTGCTCCGCCAGCAGGAACAGAATGTGCACCCGGGTAGGGTCGGAAAAGCCCTTGAACAGCTCTCCAATGAAGTCCATAATTTCTTTTTCGGGAATTGCCATACCGGGTGCCTCCTTGCGTTTTCTTTATTTTAGCCTGTTTGGCAGAAATTTGCAACTGATTTTTCAAGGGATTCCCCCAAACGGGCGGCGATGGGACCCATGACCTCCGGACGGAGTTTGCAGAGTTTCCGGTCATAGGTCAGAACGCCGTTGATCTCGTCTTCCACGTCGCTGACCTGGGTATAAATGGCGGCGCAAAGCCCTTTGGGAATACAGGGCAGGACTTCTTCCAGATACAGTTTTTCCACGGCGGTGTTCAGTGCCTCCAAACTGGCACAACTGCCGTAGCCATAGCTTTTTTCAGGATTTGCCACATGATTTTCCGCTTTGTAAGTCTTACCGCCAAATTCGGATAATACCAGCGGCTTTTTGCCATCGCCCTGGAGATTAACCTTCCGGAAATAGACATGGTGGCTGTCCACATCGCTTTCCTTCCGGCGGAACCAACCGGAGGTGGTGTCGATGAAGCGGGTGTCATCCAGAGTTCGGAACCAGTGGCAGGTGTTGTCGCTGTCAAACTGCCCCCAGGCTTCGTTGAAAATCGTCCAATAGCAGATACAGGGGTGATTGCCCAGTTGGCGGACGGCAGCTTCGGCGGCTACCCGGAACCGCTGCCGGTGGGCTGGATCGGCGTGAAGGTTTCGGTCATCCAGTTTTTGCAGGCCGATGGTGGGCAATGCGGTGTCCCGGAAGAAGGAATAGTCGCTGTTGTTCACCATATCCTGCCAGACGATGATCCCCAGCCGGTCGCATTGGTAGTAAAATTCCTCCGGCTCCACTTTGATATGCTTGCGCAGGGTGTTGAAACCCAGCACCTTCATGGCGAGAATGTCTTCGGCATACCCCCCCGGGGCGGCGGGGAGGAACAGTCCATCGGGCCAGTAGCCCTGATCCAGCAGACCGTGGAAGAAATAGGGCTTTCCGTTCAGGCACAGCCGGGGATAGCCGTCGATAGTCTGAATGTCCAGCGTCCGCAGGGCGAAATAGGATTCCACCCGGTCATCCCCGACTTCTACGGTAAAATCATAGAGGTAGGGATCCTCCGGGCACCAGAAATGGGGATTTCCCGGAGTAATGGTAACTTTGCCATCCTCCAGCGGAAAACTGCCAAGGCCTTTCACGGTGACCAGGCCGGAATGGGGCTTACCAATGTCGATGGTGACGCTGCTGCCGTGGTTCCGAATGGAGAGTTTTTCCACGTAAGTCTCCGGTACGCTTTCCAGCCATACTGTCTGCCAAATGCCGGACACCGGGGTGTACCACATGCCGCCCCGCTTTTCCGGCAAAACCTGCTTTCCGTAGGGGAAGGATTGGTCGTGCAGATCGTCCCGGCAGCAGATCAGCAGCTCGTTTTCGGATTCCAGAGCTTCCGTGATATCCACGGTAAAGGCATCGTAGCCCCCTTCGTGATGGCAAAGATTCTGGCCATTGACGGTGACATCCGTCACCTGATCTGCGGCACCGATGTGCAGCAGCACCCGGCCACGGTGGAATCCCTCCGGTAAGGTGACTTTCCGGCGGTACCACAGATTCGTTCCTTCGGGGAAATGCCGGTGGATGCCGGACAGGGCAGACTCCGGGCAGAAGGGCAGGGTAATGGTGGTGCCGTCAAAGCGGCAGTCCCCGGCGGCAAAATCCCAGGAGCCATTGAGGCAGAGGTAAGAATCCCGCCGCATTTGGGGCCGGGGATAGATTGTCCAGGGGGTGCCGGTGAGGGATTCGCCCAGAGAAGTGGTAAGGTTCTGTAACATAAGCGTGGCCTCCTGATACGGCTGTATTTGAATAAGAGTACCACAAAAGGTGGAAAAATGTCAAGGTAGGGAGAAAAGGGCAAATTGCATAATTTTATGTAAACAAAAATATCGACATTTTCTTTTAAGATTTTATGAAAACGCTTTTCAAAACGGATAATTTGTGTTATAGTATATGCGATTTACTATGACATGCTATGCGCAATGCTAAGAGAGGCGAACGTTTATGACAGATCTATCCAAAATTTCCGTAGTTCTGCCGTCCCTTGACCCGGATGAGAAGCTCATTTCCGTGGTGGACGGGCTGCTGGAATATGGTTTTTCCGATATTATTCTGGTGAATGACGGCAGCAAGCCGGAGAATCTTCACTACTTTACCGACCTTGCCCAGCAACATCCGGAGATCCACCTGCTGCACCATGAGGTGAATAAGGGCAAGGGTGCGGCACTGAAAAATGCCTTTCGGTATTTCCTGGAAAACCGGCCGGAGGGACTGGGTGTGGTCACCGTGGACGGTGACGATCAGCACCATCCCGCCGATACCCGGGCCTGCTGTGAGCACATGCTGGAAACCGGCCACGCCGTACTGGGCTGCCGGGACTTCAATCAGGCAGATGTGCCTGCCCGGAGCAGCTTCGGCAACAAGACCACTTCCGCCATCTTCAAGATCTTCGTGGGAATGACCATTTCCGACACCCAGACCGGCCTGCGGGCACTGCCCCGGAAGGTGGTGGAGCAGCTGGTGGACGTCTACGGTGACCGGTTCGAGTACGAGACCAACATGCTGCTGGCCTTCAAGACCAAGGGTATTGCCTATGACGAAGTGAAGATCCGCACTGTGTACATTGAGGAAAATAAGAGCTCCCACTTCCGGGTGATCCACGATTCCTGGCGGATCTACAAGCTGATTCTGGCTCACTTCTTCCGCTATACCTTAAGCTCCCTGACTTCTGCCGTGGTGGATACCCTGGGGTATTCCTTCCTTGGCTGGGCGTTGAAGGGTGCCTTCAGCGGCTTTGCCCTGACGGCGGTGGCCGGCGTCATTGCCAGAATCGTTTCTTCCCTGCTGAATTTCTTTATGAATCAGAAGCTGGTGTTCCAGACCAAGGTGGACACGAAGAAAGCCCTCCTGCGCTACTACACTCTGGCCATCCCCCAGATGGGTGCTCAGGTTCTGCTGACCCAGGGCGTGTACACCCTGCTTGGCATTGGCGACGGTGCCGGATTCCTGCGGACCCTGATTTACGCCATTGTCATGACGCTACTGTACTTTTTGAGCTATATGATCCAGCAACGCTGGGTCTTTGCCCCGGAAAAATCCAATTAAGAGGTTAGACGTATGAGTAAAAAGAATCCCACCCCCGAAAATTTTGAAGGGCAAATGCCCGGCAAGCCCAAGAAAAAGAAGAAGGGCAGCGGCATTGTTGGCCGCATTGTCCGCCGGTTCTTCCTGCTGCTGTTCACCATCATCATTCTGGTGCTGGTGGCACTGGTGCTGGTGATGAACCTGATCTTCAACGGCCCCTCTCAGGCAGCACAGGAAGTGCTGACCATGACCCTCATCGAAGCCAGCGCCACCAAATGGGTGCCTGCTCTGTTCATCGGTGAGGAGCGTGTGGCGGAGATCCAGCAGCCTCAGGGTATCGAGCTGGAAGATGCCGTTACCGATACCACCAAGGTGGTCATTCAGAAGGGCAACGCCCTGTCCGCTACCAATGACGAATGGGCCAACTATCCCGATGGCATCCGCATTGAGCGGGTCGCCGGTGATACCTACAATGCCCACATTATGATCGTCCGGGATCCCTCCACGGTTTACATGGGCACCTCCACCGAATCCTACTCCACCTCCATCCCCGGCAAGCGGGTCACCGAGGTCATGAACGAGAATCCGGATGTGGTGGCGGCCATCAACGCCGGTGCCTTCTTTGACGACGGCACCGCCAGCTCCAAGGTGGGCTCCTATCCTCTGGGTCTGGTTATGAGCGAAGGCCGGGTGGCCTGGACCAGCGGCAAGCAGCCCGGTCTGGAAGGCTTTGCCGGATTCAATACCGACAACATTCTGGTGGTCTCCAAGACCAATCTGAGCAAGGATGAGGCTGCCAAGCTGAACATCCGGGACGGTTGCTGCTTCGGCCCCGCCCTGATCATCAACGGCGAGATCAATATGGAAGCCTACAACAACAACTCCGGCTGGAACCCCCGTACCGCCATCGGCCAGCGGTCTGACGGTGCGGTGATCTTCGTCTGCATCGATGGCCGCCAGGTCGGTTCTACCGGCGGTTACTATTCCGATGTTATCAACATCATGGTGGAATACGGTGCCGTCAACGCCTGTAACATGGACGGCGGTTCTTCCTCCGTTATGATGTACCGGGATGTGAACGGCCAGTATAAGGATGCCAAGGGCAACGCCGGTACTGCCGGAGAAGTCCACATGGTGAACAACTATTCTCTGCTTCAGTCCGAACCCAGACGGATGCCCAACTACTGGCTGGTTCGGAAAGCTAACTAAGGAGGTGGGACAATGAGAAACGACGATTTTGATTTTGACATGGACTTGGGGGAAGAACCCAAGCAGGAAAAGAAATTCTCCTTCAACGATCTGGACCTGGGACTGGATTTTGACCTGAGCTTCCTGGATGACATCGACGAAAGTGTTCTGGAAGAAGAAAAACCTGCCCCCAAGGCTCCTGCTAAGAAGCCCCAGAATCCCGCTCCTGCTAAAAAAGCAGCACCTGCTCAGAAGCTTGCTTCCCAGAAAGCAGCTCCCGCTTCTCAGAAGGCCGCTTCCGCTGCCCAGAAGCCCGCAGCCAGAAAGGCAGCCCCCGGTGCTCAGGCTCCCCAGGGTACTCCCAATGGCAAGAAGCCTGCCGCCAGACCTGCAGGTTCCAACGGTGCACCTGCCAAAAAGCAGGCCGCTCCCCAGCAGCCTCAGCAGCCCCCGGTGAAAAAGAAGAAGGGCCCCCGTGTGGGCAGCGTCATCTTCTACACCCTGTATTTCATGTTCATTCTGGTATTCTTTGTGGCTACCTACTTCGGCCTGAACTGGCTGAAGGGCTGGCTCAATGACTACGAGCTGTCCCAGCCCACCCTGAAGGCGCAGCAGGTCTTTGACGAAGTCTTCACCAATCCTGATTGGGGCAGTCTGTATGATGCCGCCGGTGCCCAGGATTCCCCCTACGAGGGCAAGGAAGAATATGTGACCTATATGCGCAACAAGGTTTCCGGTCAGTCCCTGACCTATATGGAGACCTCTGCTGGTCTGTCCGGTGGCAAGAAGTACATTGTCTATCTGGGCAATGAAAAGGTCGCTTCCTTTACCCTAACGGATAAGAACAGCGTGTCCACCTCCGTGAATCTGCAGGATATGCAAAAGCTGGAGGATCTGGAAAGCCTGACCAATATCCCCAACTGGACCCTCAGCGCTGTGGAAGTCTTCTTCCAGCGGGAGGAAAGCTACCGCATCGTGAAGATGGATGGCATGACCGCCTATGTTAACGGTGTTGCCCTGGATGAAAGCTATACCATTCAGGAAGCCACCACTCTGGCTGAGGATTACCTGCCCGAGGGTGCCACCGGCTTTGTCACCCAGACCCAGGAGATCAGCGGTCTTATGGAGCAGCCCGAGGTCACCGTTACCGATAAGGACGGCAACAACATCGTGGTGTCCTATGATGAGTCCACCCGGACCTTCACCGCCCAGACCGAAAGTAACACCATCTCCGATACCGAGCGGGAGCTGGCTCTGGAAGCTGCCAAGGTTTCCAGTAAGTGGATGATCGAGGCCGTCACCGACCGTGGCACCGTTGCCAAGTACTTCGACCCCTCTTCCACCGCCTACAACAACATCGTCAAGTCTACGGAGCTGTGGATGCAGGATTACAGCAACTACCGCTTTGAAAATGACTCCGTCACGGATTATGCCCGGTACTCCGATGATATCTTCTCCGTCCGGGTATCCACTTCTGTAATTGTTACCCGCACCAATGGAACGGAGAAAACCATTGACTTCGACCAGTCCATGTTCTTCCACAAGACGGAAAGCGGTAGCTGGCTGTGCTTCGCCACTACCAACGTGGATGTGTCTCAGCCCGTGGGTCGTGTCCGCCTGACCTTCATGAACGGCGACACCCAGCTGACCACCGACTTCTATGATACCACCTCCAAGGAGATCATCACCCCCATCATTTCCGTTCCCGATGGTCAGGTCTTCACCGGCTGGGTCACCATCGGCGAGGATAACGATGGCAATAAGGTCTACAATCTGGAATTCCAGCCCGATGCCACCACCGGCAAGGTTGCCATCCCCGATGGCACCACCCTGAAGCCTATGACCCTGTACGCTCTGCTGGAAGATGCCGCCACTGCTTCCGTTCCCACGGAAGCAACGGCTGAAACCACCGCCGAAACTGCCCCTGAAAGTGTCCCTGAAACTACCTAAAGGAGCGTGAAACCATGCTGACTGCCATCCGCAACTTCCTGTACGCCAGCGCAGTGGCCTTCGATCTGCCCATTTTGGAGTGGATCCAGGCCCACCTGCAATCCGGCTTTATGGACAAGATCATGCCCATTATCACCCTGTTTGGCGAAGGTGGCGTGTTCTGGATCGTCCTGTCTTTGATTTTCCTGATGATGCCCAAGACCCGGAAAATGGGTCTTGGCATGATTATCGCCATGCTTATGGGCGTGCTGATCTGCAATGTGCTCATGAAGCCTATCATTGCCCGCCCCCGGCCTTACGATCTACAGCTGAGCGAATTTGGCAAGGAGATCACCCTGCTCATCAAAGCCCAGCACGACTACTCTTTCCCCTCCGGCCATACTATCGCCTGCTTTGAAGCCAGCGTGGTGATGCTGCGCAACAATAAGCGTCTGGGCATCCCCGCCTTCATTCTGGGCGTGCTGGTGTCCTTCTCCCGGCTGTATCTGTACGTCCATTATCCTACTGACGTGCTGCTGTCCGTGGTTCTGGGAACGGCCTTCGCCTTTATCGGCGATGCCCTGGCCGCCAAGCTGGCCCCCAAACTGGTGCCCCACAAGAAGGGCAGATTTGAGGCCTGAACTACATAAAAAAGGTGTGCTGCTTATGCGGCACACCTTTTTTGCACCTTTCCGCCTTCCCTGTGAGTAAACCTGGAGATTGTTATATTCTGTCATAGATGCGGGGAAAGGTTGCGGCTGGATACAGAAAATTGGGGGAGGAACAATTGATTTGAAACTGTGCTGTGAAAAAATGTAAATAATTTTGCAATATTTTGTAATTTTTTGTAATTTTCCTATTGACGAAACGGTACCTTCGCGTTATAATGATTTTGTGAAAAATGACATTGAAGCGGAGACCTCCCGCGAATGTCCCCGAATTCACGGCGGACTGCTTCCTTGTCGTTAATATTGGAAGATACTGAAAGGGCCATACCATGCAAAGGGCACTTTTGGCATTTTCCAGCTAACAATAAAGGAGGTAATAAAAACAACTATGAACAATCGAATAATGGCTATGCTGTGCGCATTGGTTGCAGCCATGTTCCTCAGCATAGTCCCCGTCAAGGCTGAGGCTGCCCATACGCATGTCGACAAGGACAAGGATTATGTCTGCGATTTCAAAAATTGCAGCGAACATGTTCACCAGCTGGTGAAGATCGATGAAGTAAAGGCTACCTGCAATGAAGGTGGCAGAGTGGCACATTACTACTGTGATGGCTGCAAGAACATGTACGAAGATGAAGCTGCCACCAAGCAGATCCAGAATGGCGACCAGTGGACGGAGAAAACCGGACACGATATGCAGTGGGAAATCACAGAAACCACCCACAAGAGGGCTTGCGCCAACGAGTGTGGTTATGTGGAAAAGCAGAGCAACGGTGATTATGTGGAGAATCACAAATTCACCTATAAGGTCAACGATGACGGCACCCATACTGCTACCTGTAAGGTCTGCGGTTATGAAAAGACTGAGGATCATGCAGAGGGCAAAACCAAGGACTGCAAGTGCTATTTGTGCGATGCTGAGCTGGAGCACACTGCTGGAGAATGGAAGCTGTATCCCTCTGACAACAGCAAGCACTTCAAGCAGTGCACCGTTTGCTACAAGACGCTGGAAACCGCAGAGCATAAGTATACTTATGAGTATACCAATGCGAATTACCATGTAGCGACTTGTGAAGACTGCGGTCATAAAGCGGAAAAGCAGCTGCATGTAGATGAGAACGGCGACTGCAAATGCGACCTTTGCGGTGGTGATACTGCCCATACGGATCACTCCTTCATGACTTTCGTAGAAGCAAAGGCTGCTACCTGCGAGGAAGATGGCAACTACAGCTATTGGAAGTGCAACAAGTGTGGTGGCTCTTTCCTGAACAACGGAAATGCCTTTGACCCGACGATCCCTGCCACCGGCCACAACTGGAACACTTCCTGTGTGTGGAATGCGGAAGAGCATTGGCTGAACTGCCTGAACGAGGGTTGCGAAGAAAGACAGGAAGTCGACGAACATAAATTCGTTTATGTGGACTGCGAAGACGGAGAGACCCATCTGAAGACTTGCGAGGTTTGCAAAACGACTCCCGATGCTGCAGAGCCGCACAAGGATAGCAATGGTGATTGCAAGTGCGATCAGTGCGGTGCCCAGATGGCCCACAGCCCTGTGATGGTTGCGGAAAAGGAGCCGACCTGTACGGAAGAAGGCATGAAAGAACACGCTGAGTGCCAGTACTGCGGTGCTCTGTTCCTCAACGGCACCGAGGTGGAAAAGGAAGCTTTGATTATTCCCGCCACCGGCCACAATTGGAGCTACAAGCAGATTCTCAACGATAAGCATCTGGCTTACTGCCCCACCTGTAAGACCTACGAGCTGCTGGACCACGAGGATACCGACGGCGACTGCCTGTGCGATATCAAGGGCTGTACCGCTCTGGTTCACAGCCACCAGATGGTGATCCATGCCGAAGTGCCTGCCACCTGTGAGGAAGAAGGTACGGAAGCTTACTACACCTATCTGGGTTGTGGCAAGATGTTCGACATGAACCAGAATGCCATTGAGGAGCCCAAGGTCATCAAGGCCACCGGCCATGATCTGAGCGACAAGTGGGTGCCCGGTGAGAATGGTCAGCACGTTCGCAAGTGCGCCAACTGCGACTACTGCGAGGCAGAAGATCATGTCTTCAAGAACGGCGATGTCCACTGCACGGTCTGTGGCGCTGAGGAAGACCTGACCCATGTGGACGCAAAGGCTGCAACCTGCACGGAGCAGGGCAATGTGGAGTACTGGACTTCCGAGGTCACCGGTAAGAAGTACGCCGACGAAGCCGGCACCAAGGAGCTGGAGGACGTGATCGTTCCCGCCACCGGCCATGAGCTGACCGGTCTGGTGGACAACGGCAACGGCACCCACAGCCAGCATTGCCAGAATCCCGGATGTGCCTATGAAGAAGGCAGCGGCATCCATAAGGCAGCAGAGAATGGTTGCTACTGCGCCGATTGCGGCGGTGCGATGGATGGTCACGAGCTGACCCTGGTGAAGGCCGTTGCCGCTACCTGCGAGAAGGCCGGCACCGAGGCTTACTTCCAGTGCTCCTGCGGTGCCAAGTATGATCTGGAAGGCCAGAGCATTCAGGCCCCCAAGGCCATTGCCAAGCTGGCACATACCACTGACGGCAAGGTCTATAGGGACACCAAGGAAGGCAAGCACTACACCGAGTGCACCACCTGTGGCAAGAAGTTCTACGAAGAGCACGTCATGGCGGTGCAGGATCCCATGAAGGGCAACTACCACCAGTATGTCTGTGAATGTGGCGAGCTGGAAGTCGAGCAGCATTACGACGAGGACGGGGACGGTTTCTGTGATGTCTGCGACCACAGCATGAGCAGCGCTTCTGTTACCGTGGAGCAGCACGACAGCGTGACGGTGACTACTGGCGACGCTTCTACCATCAACAAGCACTATACCTGGTGGCGGAACTGGCTGGAGGCTCTGTTCCCCAGCAATTCCGGCGGTACCGTGGCTTCTGCCCAGAAGACGGAGGAAACTTCCGCAGCTTCTGCCCAGAGCGCTGCACCCGCTGCCAACAGCGCAAGCCAGAATACCAATCAGAATGCCACCGAATCTTCCGGCACTACCACCGGTGAGACCGTGGTGAATACCAATGCTCTGACCCAGTTTATCAGCTGGTTCTTAGGGCTGTTTGGTTTCTAAAGACATAAAAAGACTGACGCATCTTTCGATGCGTCAGTCTTTTGCGTATTAGGTTACTTGGTGATTAGAAATGCTTTCGCAGAAATCGTAGTAGGCTGTAACGGTCATAAATTGATGTTTTGAATAAGTCTGTCATCCTGAGCATAGCACAAGCGATTTTGAATCTATATGATTGCCGGTGGCAATCATACCATAATAGTTGCGTCAGCGAGTCGAAGGATCTACGCACTTACGAAACATTTGCAGTGAAATCGGTGCCAAGATCCCTCCACGCGCTGTCGCTTGGTCGGGATGACATCCTAAACTCCTAACGCCTAATTTCTAACTCCTAACTACCCAATACCCCACCAAAATCAACTGTCCAATCAAAATGGCAGGCATACCCAGGGTAAAACTTAGGTGCCGGGTTTTGTGGCGGAAGGTGTACATGCCAAGCAATGCGCCGACACTGCCACCCAGGAGAGCGGAGAGGAACAAGGTGCGCTCCGGGATCCGCCAGAGATTTTTACGGGCTTTCTGCTTGTCCACAAGCATAAGCAGGAAGGCTGCCGCATTGATTAGAATCAGGTACAGAAGGAGAAATCTTGCCATAATCTATTTCCTTTCAGGAGGGAGTTCTGTTGAAACGCTGTGTGCTGCTGATGTTACTGATGCTGACCCTCTGCGGCTGTGCTGCGGAGGAAGTTCTGGAAACCATTTCCGATGAGCTGGTTCTGTCTGCCATGGCCCAGCCCCGGGAGATCACCGTGAATCTGCCGGACAATGCTGTGTCTCCGGTGCTGGAAAGTGACAGCCGGCAAATGTACCTCAGCGAGGATTACGAAATCCTTCTGGAGACCCTGTCCGGCGGGGATGTGGATGCCACCATCCGCAGCCTAACCGGCTACGAAAAAGACAAACTCACCGTCATGCAGACCCAGTGGGATGGGGTAGAGCGGTATGAATTCGTCTGGGTCGCCGCCGGGGAAACCGGAGACCGTTTGGGCCGTGGGGTAATACTGGACGATGGGAATTACCACTACTGCATGAGCGTCCTGCGGGATGCGGAAAATCAGAAAATGTCCCAGATCGTCTGGCGGGATGTGTTTGCATCCTTCCATCTGGTGTGAGCTTATTCGTACTGGGAAAGGGCTTCCCGGCACAGATCCTGACAGGCCTGGACAACGTTCTCAGGATGGAGCACTTTTGCCTTGTTGCCAAAACCGATGATCCAGCTTAAGAACATGGGGGATACGGCCACATTGACGGTGAAAACGAAATAATCTTCCCCGTCGGGGATCAGCATGGTCTCCGTGCCGAAACGGTCGATGACCACGTTGGTCAGGCTCCGGTGGAACCGGAGTTTCACTGTGGCGGTCTCGCCGGAATACATCTGGAACAGCCGGTTGGCGTGGATGATGAGAGCTTTGCCTGTCAGCTCCGGGCAGGGGATCCGGGTATCTTCCAGCAGGCGGATATCGCTCATCCGGTCCACCCGGTAAGAGGTGATGCCGTGCCGGGGGGAGAGGGCCAGCAGGTAGCAGTTCTCGTTGTCCTGGCACAGACCATAGGGGCTGGCCTGATAGTCCTTTTCCCGGTAGTGGCGTTTGCCATCCAGACCGAAATCAAAATACCGGAAGGTGATCTGTTTATCTTCGGCAATGGCATCCTGAATGGCATCGACGTTATAGTAAATGGTCTCATTCATGCTCTTGACCCGGCCGGAGACCACCACATCCCGGCGCATGAGCCGGGCATCATAGACCGAACACTGGGTGCAGAGTTTTTCGATAAGCTCCCGGGATTTTTTCTCCGTCAAAAACCGGCTGGACTGAACCGCATCGATGAGCAGTTTCAGTTCCGGCAGCTCAAAGTTCCGGGAGGCAATGTAATACCCCCCGTTTTTGCCGGGGATGGAAACGATATCTACGCCATAGTCCTGCAAGGCTGCAATGTCGGAGTACACCGTCTTTCGGTCGCAGACAATATTGTGCTGCTGTTCCAGCATGGAAAGCAGCTCTGCCGCTCTCACCGGGTGATCCTGGTGGGAGTTTCTTTGTAAGTAATCCAGAATGTAGAAGATCTTCAGCTTCTGGTTGTCGGATTTCGGCATGGATATCCCTCCCATGACTTTTTGAACATTATATCACAAGGGTCTCCCATGGGGAAAGAGGAAATTTGCATTTTGTTTTGGAATGTGCTATAATCACCAAAAAGGAGTGATAAAATTGGGTTATTTTGGCTGTCACCTTTCTGCCGCCAAGGGCTATGGGGATATGGTGCAGGTGGCCCGTTCCCTGAATGCGGACACCTTCGCCTTTTTTACCCGGAATCCCCGGGGCAGCAAAGCCAAGCAGGAAGATCCTGCCGATGCTGCCCGGGCGGTGGAGATGCTGAAAGAATATGATTTTGGCCCATTGGTTGCCCATGGGGCTTACACCATGAATCTGTGCACCAAAGATCCGGAGGCCAGGGAATTTGCCGCCGGGGTGCTGGAAGATGATCTGCGGCGGATGGCCGCCCTTCCGGGGAATTTCTATAATTTCCATCCCGGCAGTCATGTGGGGCAGGGGGTAGATGCGGGCATCGACTACATTTCCCATGCTCTGCGCAATGCCCTGGGGCATGACTACCCGGTGACAGTGCTGCTGGAAACCATGGCGGGGAAAGGCAGTGAGATCGGCGGCCGGTTTGAAGAACTGAAAGCCATTCTCGATGCTGTAGGCAGTGATAAGGTGGGCGTCTGTCTGGATACCTGTCATGTTTATGATGGGGGTTATGATCTTGTAAAGGATCTGGATGGTGTGCTGGCGGAATTTGACCGGATTGTTGGCCTGGACAGGCTGAAAGCCCTCCATGTCAACGACAGCAAAAATCCCTTCGCCAGCCACAAAGACCGGCACGAGAAAATCGGCGAAGGCACGCTGGGTGTCAGCACCTTTGCCGCCATCGTCAACCACCCGGTCCTGAAGGACAAGCCTATGATTTTGGAGACCCCCAGCGAGCTTCCGGGATACGCCCGGGAAATTGCCCTGCTGAGAAGCCTGTGTTAAAAGAATGTTCATTTGACATATGGCGCAAGATGTGTCATTTTATTAGAAAATGGGCGCAGATTGCGCTGATTTTCTGAATGATACGAAACAACCGCTTGAAAATGGCACAAAAAACTGTCAACTATCAACTGTCAATTAATACGAAAGGAGGGGTGTCTATGGAGGAAATTCTGGCGACCATTGCGGTGGATCCGGAATTGCTGGCGGGGGAGTATATCGGCTTTCTGCGCATTGCCGTGCCGATGCTGAGTCTGCTTCTGCTGATCCGCTGCGTGACCCCACTATTGACCTTCCGGCGGGAGCCGGAGATTTGGGCCTGGCTGAATATGGCCGATGGCACCCAGATTCCCATTACCCACTGGGAAACGGTCATTGGCCGGAGCAAATCCAGCGACGTGACCATCAATATTTCCACCGTGTCCCGGAACCATGCGGTTTTGACCCGGTATGACGATGGCAGCTGGACCATCTCTGATGCCGGTTCCAAAGGCGGCACCTTTGTCAACGACCGGCAGGTGCAGATCTGCGCCCTGAAACCCAAAGACCGGATCAATATCGGCGGCGTCATCATGCAGCTGCAACCCATCACCCAGCATCAGGAGATCCGGCAGGCTCAGCTGCGGACGAAAGCCGCCAGCGGATGGGACAGCGTCACCAATCTGATGCTGCTGACCCTGTTGCAGGCCATGATGTGCCTGGGGTACTTCTTCCGGGGGCAGCAGGAAGAATTGATGTACATTTTTCAGGGATTTGGCGGAATCTTTGTGTGCCAGTGGGCACTGTACCTGTTTTACTGCCTGATCTGGCGGAAATCTTTTGAAGTGGAGACCATTGCGTTCTTCCTGTGTACCATCGGTATGGCGGCCATCGCCACGGTGACACCGGGGGAGATCTTGAAGCAGCTGGCTTCCATGGCCATTGGCGTGGTGACCTTTCTAATCCTGGGCTGGTCGCTGCGGGATTTGGAGCGGGCCAAGACTTTCCGGTATCTGGCTACCGTGGCGGGTGTGGCGTTCCTGGTCATTACGCTGCTGTTTGGTACGGAAGTCTACGGCGCAAAATGCTGGATCATCATCGGAGGCGTGTCCTTGCAGCCTTCGGAGCTGAGTAAGGTCTGCTTCGTTTATGCCGGGGCATCTACCATGGACCGGATCATGTCCAAACGGAACCTGATTTTGTTCATTGTCTATTCTGTGCTGATTTGTGGCCTTTTGGCACTGATGAATGACTTTGGCACGGCGCTGATCTTCTTCTGCGCCTTCCTGGTCATTGCTTACTTACGTTCCGGCAGCATGGGCACTGTGGCGCTGGCCATTACGGCCCTTGGTTTTGCCGGGGTCATCGCTTTGAAGATTGCTCCCCACGCCCTCCAGCGGTTTGCCACCTGGCGGCATGTCTGGGAGGATCCTCTGGGCAGTGGCTACCAGCAGACCCGGGCCCTGATGTGCATTGCCTCCGGCGGCCTGTTCGGCCTGGGGCCGGAGGGAGGCCTGTTGCAATATGTCTTTGCGGCAGACTCGGATATTGTCTTTGCCACCATTTCCGAAGAATGGGGCCTGATTCTGGCCGTCATGGCGGTGCTGTGCGTGGTGGCACTGGGACTTTTCCCAATCCGTACCGCCCGGGTGGCAAGAAGCAGCTTCTATTCCATCGGCGGCTGCACCGCTGCGGCGGTGCTGGTGATCCAGACCATTCTGAACTGTTTGGGCACCGTGGATATTCTGCCCTTTACCGGCGTGACCTTCCCCTTCGTCAGTAACGGTGGCACCAGTATGATCGGTGCCTGGGGACTGCTGGCCTTCGTCAAGGCGGCAGATACCCGCCAGAATGCCAGCTTCGCCGTGCGCTTGAAGCAGAGAAAGGGGGCCGGGGTATGAACTGTGTGACCAAACGAACCTGGCTGATGTTCCTGTTCATCGGTGTCCTTTTGGGTGGCATCCTGTTTTTCCTCTGGGAATATATGACGGAGGCGGAGGACTGGGTCTCCTTCTCCGGGTCTCCCCACATATATAACAACAGCAACATCGGCTGCGGTACCATTACCGACCGCAGCGGTATCACCTTGCTGGATTTGACGGAAAGCAGGACCTATTCTTCCGATGAGACCACCCGCAAATCCACCCTCCACTGGCTGGGGGACCGGAATGGCTATATTCAGGCATCCGCCGTTTCCGGCTATGCCGGGGCTATGGCGGGCTTTGACCGGATCAACGGCGTGTACAATTCCTCCGGAGAAGGAGGCAGCGCCCGGCTGACTCTGTCTGCCACGGTGCAGAATGCGGCCCTGAAAGCCATGGATGGCCGGAAGGGCACCATCGGCGTGTACAATTATAAAACCGGCGAGATCCTCTGTGCCGTTTCCACCCCGACCTATGACCCGGACAATGTGCCGGACATTGCCGGGGACACCACCGGCGCTTACAGCGGTGTGTATCTCAACCGGTTTCTGCAATCTTCTTATGTACCCGGTTCCATTTACAAGATCGTCACCTTGTCGGCGGCGCTGGACTGCGTGCCGGGGATCGAAAATATGACTTTCACTTGCAACGGTAGACTGGAATACGGCACGGAAGCCGTCACCTGTGAAAAAGCCCACGGTAACCAGAGCCTGAAAGGAGCCTTTGCCAATTCCTGCAACTGCGCCTTTGCCCAGATTGCAGAGTTGGTGGGCAAGAGCAACATGGTGTCTTACGTCAAGCAGTTTGAAGTGGCGGACAGCCTGAGTTTTGACGGCATTACCACCGCCAAGGGTAACTACGACATTTCCAACACGGCCCAGGTCAGCTTTGCCTGGAGTTGCATTGGTCAGCACTCTGACCTGATTAACCCCGCCCGGTTTATGACCTTCATGGGTGCCATCGCAAACGGTGGCAAGGCCATGGAGCCTTACATCATGTCCTATGTGGAAAATGGCGGCGATACCACTTATGAAGCCAAAGCCCAGTCCACCGGACGGCTCATGAGCGAAGCGGTGGCGGACACCGTGAAGGCCTATATGCGCAACAATGTCCAGCAGGTTTACGGTGACGGGAATTTCCCGGGAATGGCGGTCTGTGCCAAGTCTGGCACCAGCCAGCTGGGTGGCGGCCAGAAATCCAACGCCATGTTCGCCGGATTTGTGGATTCTGAGGAATATCCCCTGGCTTTCATCGTCATCGTGGAAAACGGTGGCTATGGCAGCCATACCTGTGTGCCGGTTTTGAGCAAGGTTCTGTCTGCCTGTAAGACGGTTTTGGACGGAGAATAAGGAGGAATTCCAGGGATTTTCTTGGAAATTGTGCATTATTAACAAAATAGGAAGAAACACCACGGAGGAATCTGTGGTGTTTTTCTCGTTGACAAATGTCCGCCTGTGAGATACAATACATCCATAATTCAGAAACAGGAGGAACCGAATATGACTGTATCCGCTATTGCTTTGCATATCGTCGTATTGGGAAACGCCTGCTTGCTGATTTCCCTGATTTGTGCTGCCAATGTACTGGTACGGGGAGGTACTGTCCGAATTCTGCGCAGACACAGCTGACCGGGGAACCATTTATGGGAGAGACGGTCGCAAAAGATGCGACCGCTTTTTATTTCCGAGAGAAAAGGAGAAATGATTATGAAAAAGTTTACTGCTATGGTGCTGGCCTGTCTGATGGTCATGTCCCTGCTGGCCGGTTGCGGCGCCAAGGAAGAAGCAGCGGTGACCAACGCTGCCTCCGATGCTGCAACCAGTGTCATTAAGCTGGGTATGTGCGGCCCCCTGACCGGCGGCACTGCCGTTTACGGTACTGCCGTAGAAGCTGCCATGGAAATCGCCGTGGAAGAGATCAATGCCAAGGGCGGCGTTCAGTTCGCCCTGAACTGCCAGGATGACGAGCACGACACCGAGAAGGCTGCCAACGCCTACAATGCCCTGAAGGACTGGGGCATGCAGATCATGGCCGGCCCCGTGACCACCGCGCCTTCCAACGTGGTGGCTGCGGAGTGCGCATCTGACGAGATCTTCATGCTGACCCCCTCTGCTTCCGGCTCTACTGTTATTGAGTACGGTGACAACATCTTCCAGATCTGCTTCACCGACCCCAACCAGGGCGTTGCTTCCGCTGACTATATGGCAGAAAACGGACTGGGCACCAAGATCGGCGTTATCTACGACTCCTCCGATGTCTACTCCGCCGGTATTTTAGAGAAGTTCACCGCAGAAGCTGAGGTCAAGGGCCTGAACGTGGTCTGCGTGGAATCCTTCACCGCCGACAACAAGGCCGACCTGACCACCCAGGTCACCAAGTGCAAGGATGCCGGTTGCGACCTGGTGTTCCTGCCCTTCTACGCTACCGAGGCTGCTCAGGTGCTGACCTATGCCGACACCATCGACTTTGCTCCCATCTTCTTCGGCTGTGACGGTATGGACGGTGTTCTGGCTGTGGAAGGCTTCGATGCCGCTCTGGCCGAAGGCGTCATGCTGCTGACCCCCTTCTCTGCCGATGCCAAGGACGAGGCCACTCAGGCTTTCGTTGCCAAGTTCCAGGAGCAGACCGGGATCGTCCCCAACCAGTTCGCTGCCGACGCTTACGACGTCATCTACGCACTGGCTCAGGCCTGCGAAGCCGGCGGCGTTACCGCTGACATGAGCGCTTCCGAGATCAACGCCATTCTGGTGGAGCAGTTTACCTCCATGACTTTCGATGGCCTGACCGGCAAGGGTATGACCTGGGCTGCCACCGGTGAAGTCTCCAAGAGCCCCATGGCCGTGGTGATCCAGAACGGTGTCTACGTCAGCGCCGAATAAAAATATCGGATTCTTGGACAGCTGGACAGGGAAAAATTCCCTGTCCGGCTTCCGCAAATTTTCAGCGACAGTCCATGAGAGGGGCCCCGAGGGTAGACCCCTGTCATAGACTGTCGGAAAGAGAGGGAAACACTGTGAGCTTTTTACAGTATTTGATCAACGGTATCAGCATCGGTGCCGTCTATGCCATTATCGCCCTGGGTTACACCATGGTCTATGGCATTGCTAAGATGCTGAACTTTGCCCATGGCGATGTCATCATGGTGGGCGCTTATATCTCCTACAGCATGACAAGCTACCTGGGGCTTCCCACGGCGGTGAGCATTCTGGTGGCCGTGGTGGTCTGCACCGGCCTTGGCATGATCATTGAGGGCCTGGCTTACAAGCCTCTGCGGGGTGTGCCCAGTCTGGCAGTGTTGATCACTGCCATCGGTGTCAGCTATTTCCTGCAAAACGCCGCCCAGTTGATCTGGGGCAGCGCACCGAAGAATTTCCAGTCCATCGTCACCATGTCCCCGCTGGTGCTCTTTGACGGTCAGCTGACCATTACCGGTGAGGTGATCTATACCATCGTGGCCTCCGTGGTCATCATGGTGGCACTGACGCTGTTCATTAACCGCAGCCGCATGGGCAAGGCCATGCGTGCCGTCTCCGAGGACCGGGACGCAGCCCAGCTCATGGGCATCAACGTCAACCAGACCATTTCCACCACCTTCGCCATCGGCTCTGCTCTGGCGGCAGTGGCAGGCGTGCTGCTGTGCTCCACTGTGCCCACTCTGATGCCCACCACCGGCTCTATGCCCGGTATCCGGGCCTTTACGGCGGCGGTTCTGGGTGGTATTGGCTCCATCCCCGGTGCCATGCTGGGCGGCATTCTGTTGGGTGTTATTGAGACCTTCTCCAAGGCCTACATTTCCACCCAGTTTAGTGATGCCATCGTGTTTCTGGTGCTGATCGTGATTTTGCTGGTGAAGCCCGCCGGTCTGCTGGGTAAGCAGGTTCAGGAGAAGGTGTGAGGTGTCCGACATGAAAAAGATGTTACATAACAAAGAAATTCGCCGGGATGCCGTTACCTATCTGGTGGTAATTCTGGGCTTTGTCGTCATGCAGTGCCTGTATGCTGCCGATATGCTGGGCAGCTCCATGAAGGGCTTCCTGGTTCCCATCTGTGTCTACATTTCCCTGGCGGTTTCCCTGAACCTGCTGGTGGGTGTCTGCGGTGAGCTGAGCCTGGGTCACGCAGGATTTATGGGCATCGGTGCCTTTACGGGCATCGTCATGGCCGCCGTGCTGAAGGACAGTGTATCCAGCGATGTGCTCCGGCTGGCCATTGCCATGGTCTGCGGCGGTGTCATCGCCGGTATCGCCAGTGTCATCATCGGCATCCCCGTTCTGCGGTTGCAGGGTGACTATCTGGCCATCGTGACCCTGGCTTTCGGCGAGATCCTGAAAAACCTCATCGGCAACCTCTACATCGGTACCGATGTAGACGGCGTTCACTTTGCCTTTGATTCCGCCAAGCTGGTGCTGGGGGAGAATGGAAAGAAAATCCTGGCTGGCCCCATGGGTGCCACCGGTGTCCAGAAGATCGCCTCTTTCCCCATGGGCTTCGTGCAGGTGCTGGTGACGCTGTTCGTGGTGCTGAACCTGATCCGCTCCAGGGAAGGCCGTGCCATTAAGGCCGTCCGGGGCAACCGCATTGCGGCAGAGTCCGTGGGTATCAATGTCACCGCTTTCCGGCTGAAGGCCTTTGTGGTCTCCGCATTTCTGGCGGGTATGGCCGGGGCGCTGTACGGCCTGAACTATTCTTCCCTGACCGCTTCCAAGTTCAACTTCAACACCTCCATCAATATTCTGGTCTTTGTGGTGCTGGGCGGCATGGGTAACATCCTGGGCAGCGTAGTTTCTGCCACCGTGCTGTATGTTTTGCCGGAAGCACTCCGTGGTTTGCAGGATTACCGGATGATCCTCTACGCCATTGTGCTGATTCTGGTGATGCTGTGCACCTGGTCTCCCAAGGTCAAGGAAAAGATCGCCGTGGCTACCGACAAGGTCAGTCGGATTTTCAGGAAGAAGGAGGTGGGAAGCCATGAATGAATATTCCCGTAAAATGGTCAAGGTTCCCACCGTGAACCTCCTCCGGGAGGAGGATATCGACAAGCTGCCGGTGCTGGATGTCCGGAATCTGGGCATCGATTTCGGCGGCCTGACGGCGGTGGATGGTTTCAATATCACCATTGGCCCTACCGAAATTTCCGGCCTCATCGGCCCCAACGGTGCCGGTAAGACCACCATTTTCAATCTGCTTACCGGCGTGTACCAGCCCACCCGTGGCTCCGTTCTCATCAACGGCATCGATATCAAGGGTATGCCGGTACATAAGGTAAACAAATTGGGCATCGCCCGTACCTTCCAGAATATTCGCCTGTTTACGGATATGACTGCGCTGGACAACGTCAAAGTGGGCATGCACAATGAGATCCATTGCTCCTTCCTGGCCTCTCTGCTCCACACCCCGGCTTACCGCCGGGCAGAGGAAGCCGCCAACGCCAAGGCCATGGAGCTGCTGGAATTCATGGGCCTGGCAGACGTGGCCAACGTCAAGGCAGGCAGCCTGCCTTACGGTGTCCAGCGACGGCTGGAGATTGTCCGGGCACTGGCCACCAATCCTTCCCTGATCCTGTTGGACGAGCCTGCGGCCGGTATGAACCCCAGTGAGACCACAGAGTTGATGCACCAGATCCGCCGGATCCGGGATACCTTCCACATTGCCATTTTCCTCATCGAGCATGACATGAATCTGGTGATGAACGTCTGCGAAGCCATCGCCGTGGTGAACTACGGCCGGATCATTGCCAAGGGTACCCCGGAGGAGATCCGGGCAAACCCTGCCGTTATTGAAGCCTACTTAGGCAAGGAGGCCGAATAATATGCTGAAAATTGAAGATCTTCACGTTTACTACGGGGCCATCCACGCCGTCAAAGGCATTTCCTTCGAGGTGGGCCAGGGAGAGATCGTGGCTCTCATCGGTGCCAACGGTGCCGGTAAGTCCACCATTTTGAAGACCGTCTCCGGTCTGATGCACCCCAGAAGCGGCTCCATTTCCTTCTGTGGAGAGGATATCGCCCATACCGATGCCTACAAGCTCCTGCGCACGGGCCTTGCCCATGTGCCGGAGGGACGGCGGATCTTCCTGCAAATGAGTGTCCAGGAAAATCTGGAAATGGGTGCGTATATCAACAAGGAAGTCTCTCAGGACGATCTGGACATGGTGTTCAACTACTTCCCCCGGCTGAAAGAGCGGCGCAAGCAGGTGGCAGGCACCCTGTCCGGCGGCGAGCAGCAGATGCTGGCCATGTCACGGGCACTGATGAGCCATCCCAAGCTGATGATGCTGGACGAGCCTTCCATGGGTTTGGCTCCCATTCTAGTGGATCAGATCTTTGACATTATCAAGGAGCTCCATAAGTCCGGCACCACCATTTTGCTGGTGGAGCAGAACGCCAGAAAGGCTCTGCAAATCGCTGACCGGGCCTACGTTCTGGAAACCGGCAAGATTACCCTGAGCGGTACCGGCGCGGAACTGGCCAGCTCCGATGAAGTGAAGAAGGCTTACCTGGGCGGCTAAAGGCTCCCTTGTGCAAAGGGAGCTGTCAGCGAAGCTGACTGAGGGATTGCTACTGCGGTGCGATTTCGCCGGTGGATTCCGGCTATTGGTAACCTTATTCTGCACAATCCCTCCGAGCGAAATCAGAGATTTCGCCCACCTCCCTTTACACAAGGGAGGCAAGTTGCGGCCTGCGGCCGCCGGGGCGTCGAGGGCGCCGCCCCCTACAAGGTTTCAGATTACATATTCCGTATTACAAAACCACCTCCTGCATACCATGGCAGGGGGTGGTTTTTATGTGCCGAAAAAATCATATGCGGGGGTGCTGTCTGATGTGCTTCGGACTGGGGCTCATTACCGGGCACTGTCTGGAAAGCTGGGTGCTGTGTTGCTGCGGTGGGATGGTGCTGGCTGTGGCCGGGATCATGATCCTTCAGCGAAGATAGGTGGCATATTCTGCCTGCCACCGTCATAGAATTTACCAGACCAACCTAAGGACAAGGAGTGAACCGGATTTGGATGTTCAGTTTGAAACCACGAAGATCACCTGCCTGGAACCGGTGTTTCAGGAGGTTCGCAGTACGGAATTGACCCAGCAGATCAAACTGCCGGATACCATGCCTGATGTGGGCAAGATTCTCATGGCCTGGGGCCAGCCCATTCTCCGGGGAAAAGAGTGGGCCGATGGTCAGCTCAGTGCCAACGGCGGTATGCTGGTGTGGGTGCTTTACGAGCCGGAGGACGGGAATGACCCCCAATGTCTGGATGGCTGGATCCCTTTTCAGCTGAAGTGGGATCTGCCGGAGGAAGCAACCGAGGGGACTGCCCGGTTTACCTGCTGGACCCGGCTGGTGGAGGGTCGGGGAGTCTCGCCCCGGAAGATCACCGTCCGGTGCAATCTGGCGGTACAGGTCCAGGCCTACAGCCCCGTCCAGCGGGAAATGGAAACGCCGGCGAAAAAGGAAGGGGAAGTGGAACTGCTGGAAGAAATGTATCCCCTGCGGCTGATGAAAGAGGCAGGGGAAAAGGCTTTTCCCGTAGAGGAAGAGCTGACCCTGCCGGATTCGGCACCCCAGCCGGAAAAATTGCTGTATTGCCGGATGGAGCCCCGGGTCACGGACAAAAAAGTGCTGGCGGACAAGGTGGTGTTCCGGGGAAACGGGAACCTCCATGTGCTCTACCGCAGTGAGGAAGGCAGGCTGCAAAGCTGGGATTTTGCCCTGCCCTTTTCTCAGTATGCCCAGCTGGATGGGGAGTATGGTGCCGATGCCCAGGGGGATGTGGTGCTAGCGGTGACCGGGCTGGAATGCGAACTCAGCGATGAAGGAACGTTGCGGCTGAAAGCCGGGATGGCGGCCCAGTATCTGATCTCGGAAAAACAAATGCTGACAGTGCTGGAAGATGCTTACTGTCCCAACCGGGAGCTTTCCCTGAAGCAGGAGATGGTGGAACTTCCGGTGGTGCTGGACGACCGCCGGGAGGAACTGTACGCCGAGCAGACCATCCGGGAAGAGGCGGAGCATGTGGCGGATGTGAGCTTCCTGGCAGATTTCCCCAGACAACGGTGGCAGGAAACCGGGGTGGAACTGGAGATTCCCGGGGCGTTTCAGCTGCTGTATTATGGCAGCGGCGGGGAACTCTGTGCCGCAACGGTCAAATGGGAAGGCCGGCAATCTTTTCCAGCCGATGACCGGAGCCATATTACCGCACTGCCCCTACCCCGGGAGCCACAGGCGGTGACAGGCGGGGGACAGATCCTGGTGAAGGCGGAACTGCCCATGGATTTGACCACCACAGCCCTGCAGCCATTGACATGGATCACCGGGCTGGAACTGGGAGAGCAGAAAATCCCGGATCCAAACCGCCCGGCATTGATCCTCAGAAGGGCAGGGGAAGGGCGGCTGTGGGATCTGGCCAAGGCAAGCGGTGCCGCCATGGCGGATATCCGCCGGGCCAACGGTCTGGAAGGAGAACCGGCACCAGGACAGATGCTGCTGATACCGGTGAAATGATAGTTGACAGTGGACAATTGACAATGCGAATCAAGAGTTGACGCTTTCGTAGGGCGGGGGCATGCCCCCGCCATTTGCGGGCTTTGTCCGCCGGGGCGTCGAGGACGCCGCCCCCTACGAATGTTGTAACATGGTTTTGGCTGGCGATGATAACAACCCCACACGGTTGCCGTGTGGGGCTGTTGTTATGCAAATTGCGTCAGCAGCATCTCTTCCAGTTTGGCGGCGGCGATGGACAGGGGGGTGTCTTTGGGTTTGACCAGAGCGATGATGCGCTTGGGGATGGGCTGGGTCAGGCAGAGAGCGCGAATTTCTCCGCTTTCCGTGGCGGTACTGGCGGACAGCTGGGAGACGAAGCCTACTCCCAGCCGGGAGCGCACCATGGGTGGGATCTGGTCGGCGGTGGCGGCTTCGATATCCGGCTGGAAGGGAAGTCCCTGAGAGGCAAACCAGTCCTCGTAAAACCGGTAGTAGGCAGACCCTTTACAAATACAAATCAGTGGAAGGCGGCACAGAGCTTCCAGGGTCAGAGGCAATGGTAAAGATGCAGTCAAATCGGCGTGACAGATGGGAACATCCTGAAAGGCCAGTAATTCCCGGCAGACAAACCGGGGGCCAATGTCCGTGGGCAGGGTCAGCAGAGAAAAGTCCACCTGCCGCTCCTGTAAGGCCACCATGGCCTGCAGGGAATTGGAATTCAGAATTCGCAGGTGGATTTGGGGATAGACCTTCCGGAAGTCCTCCAGCACTGGCAGAAGGACATGGTGCAGGGCATTTTCGCTGACACCGATACGGATCTGCCCTTCTTTCAGGGCGGCGTGGCGGAGCAGGTGTTCTTCCCCGGCGGCGATCTGCTCCATGGCCGGCTGAATATGGGCATAGAGCGCTTCCCCCTCCGGGGTCAGTTGCACCATCCGGCTGGTGCGCAGAAACAGGGTGCAGCCCAGTTCCTGCTCCAGATTTTTGATGGTGCGGGTGACATTGGGCTGATTGGTATACAGGGCATTGGCGGCTTTGGTAAAACTGCGCTGCTGGGCAACGCAGGCGAATACCCGGTAAGCGTCCAGACTGATTTGCATAATCCAACCTCTTTTATATCAATTTGATATGGATACTATCTAAACTATACATTTCCGTTTTTTCTCTGTCAAGTGTATAATAAGGGAACATGTGAAAAAACGGAGGAATCCTTATGAATCAGGACTTAACGGTGGGAAAACCGGAGAAAGTGCTGTGGCGCTTTTGCCTGCCATTGTTTGGCAGTATTATTTTTCAGCAGCTTTATAACATTGCCGACAGCTGGGTGGCGGGAAAGTTCATCGGCCAGAATGCCCTGGCGGCGGTGGGCAACAGTTATGAGATCACCCTGATCTTCATTGCTTTCGCCTTCGGCTGCAATATGGGCTGCTCGGTGATGGTGTCCCAGCTTTTTGGCGGCAAGGATTATGGCAGAATGAAGACTGCCGTCTATACGGCCATGATCGCCACGGGGGTGACCTGTCTGAGCCTCATGGCGGTGGGCATTCTGGGCTGTGATTTCCTGCTGGGGATCACCAATACCCCGGAGGAGGTGTTTGCCGATTCCAAGCTGTATCTGGATATTTATGTCTGGGGACTGCCCTTTGTGTTCTTCTATAATCTGTCCACCGGTATTTTTTCTGCATTGGGAGACAGCAAGACGCCTTTCCTGTTCCTGGCGGTGTCGTCTCTTTCCAACATTGCCATGGACATTCTCTTTGTTACGGCTTTTCAGATGGGGGTGGCCGGCGTGGCCTGGGCAACTTTCCTGTGCCAGGGAGTCAGCTGTGTGCTGGCGGTTTTGGTGATCGGGAAGCGGCTGCGGGGCATCCACACCACGGGGAAGGTGAAGCTTTTTGACTGGGGATTATTAAAGAGGTTTCTGGTCATTGCCATCCCCAGCACCATGCAGCAGAGCTTTATCTCCGTGGCCAATATCATTGTCCAGGGTGTCATCAACAGCTTTGGCACCGGGGTCATGGCAGGCTATTCCGCTGCGGTGAAGCTGAACAATCTGGTGATTACATCTTTCACCACCCTGGGCAACGGCCTTTCCACCTATACCGCCCAAAATATTGGAGCCCACCGGATGGATCATGTCAAAGGGGGCTTCCGGGCGGGCGTCAAGCTAGTGTGGATGCTGTGCGTGCCGCTGTGTCTGCTGTACTTCTTCTGTGGTCAGACCCTTATGGCCTTCTTCCTGAAGGAACCTACGGCGCTGGCGCTGGAAAGCGGCCGGATCTTCCTGAAGATCGTGGCACCCTTCTACTTCATAGAGTCCGTGAAGCTGGTGGCGGATGGTATTCTCCGGGGTGCCGGCAAAATGAAGCAGTTTATCGTAGCAACCTTTGCTGGGCTTATCGTCCGGGTGGTGCTGGTGAAGCTGCTGTCCGCTACGGCATTGGGCTATGTGGGCATTTGGCTTGCATGGCCTTTGGGCTGGATTTTGGGCGCGGTCATTTCCGTGACTTTCTACACCCGCTGGATCCGGAAAGCAGAATAAAAAATACAGGCAGTTGGTTCTTACCAACTGCCTGTTTGTGTAGAAATGACAATTAACCCTTGGTCAGCACGAAGGAATAAGCTGCGTTGGGGTCGATCTCGGTGGAGTCCACGCCGGTCAGGGCATATTCGCCGTCAATGTAGAAAGCCCAGTAGGTCTGATCCTTGTCCCAGTCGGCGGTAATGCCGTTGACGGCGGTGATGTACAGACCGTATTCCCCTTCGTCACCGGAGATGAGCCCCTGATCCAGCAGGGCATCTCCCAGAATGGTCTGGGTGGTGGTGATGTCGAAGGTATCCTCGTTGCCTTCCAGATCGGTGACGGTAACGGTGAAGGTGACAGCTTCGGCATCCTGTGCTGCGGTCTCCACAGTGGCGGTGGTCTCAATCGTTTCGGTGCTGCCGCAGCCGGTGAAGGACAGTGCCATTGCCGCCATCAGCACCAGAACCATGACCAGAGTCAGCAGCTTCTTGCAGTTAACGTGTTTCATGTTGATTTCTCCTTAAATATAATTTTCCTTCCGCAGCCGGTCCCACGCAACTTTGCGGAAAGATTGTCTGCCGCCGGATATTCCGACTTGGCGCAACTTTGCTCCACCTTCTCGGGACTATGCCCAATGGTATTTGTTCCTCCTGCGGCAGGGAGGTCAGAGCAAAGCAGGTGCGCTTCACGGCGCCGGGCCCGTGCAGGAATTGCACCTGCTTCCCCGAACAGCGGAGATATTGTAGCACAGAATGGAAAAAAATACAATGGCTGTGGCACATGGAAAATAGGGATTGCGGGAATGATAAAAATATGCTAAACTAGAATATGGTCAGTTCAACAAGGAATGGGTCGAATCCCAACGGTACCAAGCCGCCGTAGACGGACAGATAAGCCGCTTGCTCCATTGGCAAAAGCTGAGAAGGGGAAAGCATACAGGCGTCCGGAGTCGGAATACAACGTCCTGACCGGTGAATCCGGACTCTTGGGGATGGTCCGGTTGCCTTTTTGTGAAAAGATCCGGAACACCGGAGAAAAATTTTGTTTAGTCCCCGAAAGGGGGCTTTTTTCTTTATTATGAACTATGACGCATTTTCTGCGTGCCATCCGCTGACGAATTTTGTCTTTTTCCTGGGGGCCATTGGTTGTGCGGTGGTGATCCAGCATCCGGCCTACATCGCCGTCAGCTGCATCTGTGCGGCTGCTTACTATGGCATGCTCCATGGACAGAAGGCAAAAGGAATGCTGCTGGGGATGATCCCGGTGTTCGTTGTGCTTTCCGTTATGAATCCGCTGCTGAATACCTACGGGGAACACGTTCTGTTCACGGTTTTTGGCAGACCTTACACCCTGGAAGCTTTGTATTACGGTATGGCCATTGCGGGAATTTTTGTGGCCATGATGCTGTGGTTCGGTTGTTACAGCGCAGTGCTGACCAGTGACAAATTCGTGTGCCTGTTTGGCAGTCTGATCCCGGCGCTGTCACTGCTGCTGGTGATGGTACTGCGGATGATCCCGAACTTTATGCGAAAAGCCAGACAGATCACCGGTGCCCGGCGCTCCATCGGCAAAGGTGCGGGAGAAAACAGCACCACCCGGGAAAAGCTGGCCGATGGCGGCAATGTCCTGTCTGCCCTGACGGACTGGGCATTGGAAGGCAGCATTGTCACCGCCGATTCCATGCGGGCCAGAGGTTACGGTTGCGCCAAACGCACCAGCTTCCAGATCTACCGGTTTACCCGCCGGGACTGGGTGTTGCTTGCACTGGAAGTGGTGCTGATGATCCTGACCCTGACGGCGGGGGGCATGGAAGCAACCTATACGCCGGAATTCTCTGTTGAAAATCCCACCTGGGGACTGGCGGCCTATGCTGCCTATCTGCTGATTCCCCCGGTACTTTACCTGAAGGAGGTTGCCCAATGGCACATTTCCATATCGAAGATCTGACATTCCAATACCCCAATTCCAGCCGGAAATCCCTGGATGGGGTTTCTCTGACCATTGAAAAAGGCGAGTATGTGGTCCTCTGCGGCCAGAGCGGCAGCGGCAAGACTACCCTCCTGCGGCACTTAAAATCTGTCCTTGCCCCCCATGGCAAGCGCAGCGGCAAGATCCTCTTTGCCGATACTCCGCTGGAAGAAGTATCCCAGCGGGACCAGTCTGCAAAAATCGGCTTTGTCATGCAGAATCCTGACGATCAGATCGTCACGGACAAGGTCTGGCACGAACTGGCCTTCGGGCTGGAAAGTCTGGGCGTGGACCAGAAAACCATGCGGTTGCGGGTGGCGGAAATGGCCAGTTATTTCGGCATCCAGAGCTGGTTCCACCGGGATGTGGCGTACCTGTCCGGCGGCCAGAAGCAGCTGCTGAATCTGGCTTCCATAATGGCCATGCAACCGGAGGTGTTGATCCTGGACGAACCTACCAGTCAGCTGGATCCCATTGCGGCATCGGATTTCCTCAATACCGTCCGGAAGATCAATATTGAACTGGGTACCACCATCCTCATCACCGAGCACCGGCTGGAGGACATTTATCACAGTGCCGACCGGGTGGTGGTGATGGAAAAGGGAAAGGTCATTGCTTCCGACAGCCCCAGAAACGTAGGGGAGATCCTTTGGAAGCAGAACAGTCCTATGTTCGCCGCCCTGCCCACGCCGGTGCGGGTGTTCTACGATGCCAATGCCCAGGGGGCTTGTCCTTTGACCGTCCGGGAAGGCCGGAGCTGGCTGACGGAGACCTTTGGAAACCGCAGCCTTGCTGTGGCAGAACCGGAGATGGAACCGGAACTTCCGGAGGAGCAGGAGCCTGCCCTGCGGGTGAAAGAAGCCTGGTTCCGCTACGAGCGCAACAGCCCGGATGTGTTGCAGGGCGTGGACTTTGCCGTGCCAAAGGGCATCCTCTTTGCCCTGGTAGGCGGCAACGGAGCGGGAAAATCCACCACTCTGAAAGCGCTCTGCGGCATTTGCAAACCCTACCGGGGAAAAGTAGAGGTGTTTGGAAAAAATATCCGCAATTATGACAACAAAGATCTGTACCACAACTGCCTTGCCATGCTGCCCCAGGATCCCAAGAGCCTGTTTGTAAAAAAGACCGTCCGGGAAGACTTGGAAGAAATGAACCGGGATCCGGAAATGATCCGGGAAGTGGCCAGGGTCTGCGATGTGGAAGATCTGCTTGACAGCCATCCCTACGACCTCTCCGGCGGCGAGCAGCAGCGGGCGGCACTGGCCAAAGTGCTGCTGACGGAACCGAAGCTGTTGCTGCTGGACGAGCCCACCAAGGGACTGGACAGCTTCTTCAAGCTGAAGTTTGCGGACATTCTGAACAAACTGAGAGATCAGGGCATCACCATTGTCATGGTGTCCCATGATGTGGAGTTCTGCGCCGAGTATGCAGATCTGGTGAGCATGTTCTTTGACGGCCAGATCGTCACCACCGAAACACCCCACCGGTTCTTCGGACAGAACAGCTTCTACACCACGGCGGCCAACCGGATGAGCCGCTGTGTCTTCCGCAACGCCGTGACGGCGGGGGATGTGGTGACGCTGTACCGGAAAAATATGAGGGAGGCAAAATGAAAAAATCCACCCTTTTCAGCCTTCTGACCTGTATCGTACTGATCCCGGGGACTCTGTTTCTGGGTACCCGGCTGACGGGCCGGTGGTATTATCTGACCTGTACCTTGGTCATCATCGAGACCATGCTGCCCTTTTTCTTCACCTTTGAACACCGGAAACCACAGGCAAGAGAGCTGGTGACAATTGCGGTGATGTGCGCCCTGTCTGTGGCGGCCCGGGTGGTGGTGATTTTGCCAAACTTCAAGCCCACCACCGCCATTATCATGCTGGCGGGCATTGCCCTGGGGCCGGAGGCCGGATTTATGACCGGGGCCATCAGTGCCTTTGCCAGTAACTTCTTCTTCAGCCAGGGCCCTTGGACTCCCTGGCAGATGATGGCCTTTGGATTTGGCGGATTTCTGGCGGGAACGCTGTTCCATAAGCGGTTTCCGGTGCGAAATCCCATTGCGCTGGCGGTGTTTGGATTTGTGACCATTCTGGCAGTGGTGGGACCGCTGCTGGATTGCTGTACGGTGTTCACCGTCAGCAGCCGCATTACCTGGAAATATGTCCTGGCGGTGTTTGCCGCCGGACTTCCGGTGAATTTTCAGCATGCTCTGGCCTGCGGGGCCACCATGCTGATCTTCAGCAAGCCCCTGCTTTCCAAACTGGAGCGGCTGAAAGTGAAATACGGAATACTGGAGTCTGCCTGAGGAGGGGAAATCCATGGACAAAAACTGGCTCTGTCTTTCCACAACGGATAAGAACGCCCATTTGCTGGCCAAAAAGTTTGGACTGGGCATTGAGATAGCTGAATACTGCACGGCCTGGAATCTGGACGAAAAATTGCCGGAAACCGATGCACTGGTGCAGGAAAAACTGGTGGGGATCGAAAACAGGATTCTCCACGGCCCCTTTAACGAGCTGTTTCCCTGTGCCATCGATCCGCTGGCAAGGAAACTGGCGGCTTACCGCTACCGGCAGGCTGCAGAGCGGGCGAAAGCCTATGGTGCAAAAAAACTGGTGCTTCATGGGGGATACAATCCCAGAATTTACTATCCGGAATGGTATGTGGAGCAGTCCATCCAGTTCTGGCGGGAATTCTTACAGCAGGATCCCGGCATTGAGATCGTACTGGAAAACGTGCTGGAAGAAACTCCGGAAATGTTGCTGGAAATTATCCGGGGCGTTGACCGGGAGGACTTCCGGATGTGCCTGGATGTGGGGCATGTAAATGTGTACTCGGAAATTCCCGTACAGGTGTGGGTGGAAACCTGCGCCCCCTGGCTGGATCATTTCCATGTCCACAACAACGACGGCTCCTGGGATACCCACAGCCCCCTGGCAGAAGGGACGATCCCCATCCGGGAATTGATGGGGGATATTTGCAGGTTATGCCCCAAGGCAACGGTGACATTGGAATTACTGGACGGAAGCACTTCCGTTCCCTGGCTTTTGGAGGAAAGATAATGGAGTTGCGGCAATGGATCGATCACATTTCTCCTTTGGATGAGACTGCCATGGCGGAAGCCCACCGCCGGCAGGCTCAGCTTGCCAAGCCACCCGGTTCTCTGGGGCGGCTGGAAGAACTGTCCATCCAGCTGGCGGGAATTTCCGGCAAGGTGCATAACAGCGTTAAGCGGCAGCATCTTCTGGTCTTTGCCGCAGACAACGGCGTGGTGGAGGAGGGCGTTTCCAGTGCGCCGAAATCCGTTACCCTGTCCCAGACCATCAACCTGACCCGGGGCAAGACCGGTGCGGCAACCCTGTGCCGCCATTTTGGTTGCGATATCACGGTTTGCGATGTGGGCGTGGATGCCCGGATCCGGGAAGAAAAGGTGCTGAACCGGAAAATCGCCTTCGGTACCCAGAACATTGCCAAAGGCCCAGCCATGACCCGGCAACAGGCATTGCAGGCCATTGCCATCGGTGCCGAGCTGGCATCCCAGACCCAGGCGGATGTGCTGGGCGTGGGAGAAATGGGCATCGGCAACACCACCACTTCTTCCGCAGTACTGGCAGTGTTGCTGGGGATGGAGGTGGAGACCGTCACCGGCCGTGGCGGCGGCATTACCGACGACAGCTTCCGCAGGAAAAAGGAAGTCATCAAAACCGCCATTGCCGTCAATCAGCCTGATCGGGAAGATGTGGTGGATGTGCTGGCAAAGTTGGGCGGTTTTGACATTGCGGCCATGTGCGGCGCCTTTTTGGGTGCGGCAGCTACCCGGCGGCCTGTGGTCATTGACGGCTTCATTTCCGCTGTGGCGGCGCTGTGCGCCTGCCGTCTCTGCCCGGCGGCGGTGGGATATTTCATTCCCAGCCATGCTTCCTATGAGATCGGCTATCAGCTGGCCATGGAGGCCATGAACTTGCAGCCCATTTTCCTGCTGGGGATGCGGCTGGGGGAGGGCAGTGGTTGCCCGCTGGCGTTTCAGGTGCTGGATGCCGCCTGTGCCGTTTTGAATGAAATGGCTACCTTTGACGAGGCGGGGATCGACGACGGCTATCTGGAGGAGATCCGGCAGGGAGACAAATTCACGGTGGCGGAAAAACCATGACGGTATTCATCTCCGGTGGTGCCAAGTGCGGCAAATCCACCCTGGCTCAGAATCTGACGCTGGCCTTGGCAGAGGGGGGCAAGCACTACTATGTTGCCACCATGATCTCCACCGGTGCAGAAGATGATGACCGGATTCGCCGGCACATTGCCGACCGGGCGGGGATGGGCTTTGAAACGGTGGAGTGTTTCAAAAATATTCTGGACTGCCTGGACAAGACAGACAAAGAGGGTACCTTCCTGGTGGACAGCGTTACGGCCCTGATGCAGAATGCCCTGTTCCCAGTGGAAAAGAATTATGAACTGGATATCCCCGCCGCCCGGCGCTGTGCCGGGGAGCTGGTGAGCTTTGCCAAAACGGTGAAACACGCCATTTTTGTCAGTGACTATATTTATTCCGATGCCCAGCGCTATGATGCTGCCACGGAAAGCTACCGTAAGTGTCTTGCGGAGGCAGACCGACTTCTGGCGGAAGTTTGCGATGCCGTGGTGGAAGTGGCGGCGGGGCAGCGGATTTTGCACAAGGGAGAACTGCCTATATGAAACAGCTTTTCACATCCTTTGCCATGTGCCAGAGTATGTTCTGCGCCATTCCCGTGCCCTTCCGGAGTTGGGACGAAAAGGCACGGGACAATATGCTTTTGTATCTGCCTGTTGTTGGGCTGGAGATCGGAGCCATCTGGGCGGGAATCGCCTGGCTGTGCGGCCGGTTGGGACTGCCTGTGTTGGTGAAGGGGCTGATTTTGAGCCTTTACCCTTACCTTGCCACCGGATTTTTGCATCTGGACGGATTCATGGATGTAACGGATGCAGTGCGCTCCTGGCGGGATCTGGAACGGCGGCGGGAAATTTTGAAGGATTCCCACGTGGGAAGCTTTTCGGTCATTGGTCTTGCCATGGTGCTGCTGGCGCAATTTGCCTTCCTGGCATCGGCACCGGTAGGGGCGGATTTCAGAATTTTGATTTTTCTTCCGGCGGTGAGCCGGTGCTGCTCGGCACTGGCGGTGACGGGACTTCCTCCTATGACCACCAGCCAGTATGCGGCAAGAAAGCGTTCTGCGCCCCGGATGGCACTGCTGGGCGGTATGTTGCTGCTGTGCCTGCTGATGGGCTTCGGCCTCTGCGGGAAATACGGCTGGACGCTGGTGGGGTGTATTGTGGGTTATGCGTTTGCTTTGCGCAGCGCATACAAATCATTGGCGGGCATGAACGGAGATATCTCCGGTTACGCCCTGACACTGGGAGAACTGTGGGGCGTGGCGGTCTACGCCCTGCTGTAAGGAGGAAACTATGATCCTGATCATCGGCGGTGCCTTTCAGGGGAAGCGGGACTTTGCAAAGGAGACCTTCCACCTGACGGATGAAGATATTTTTACCTGCACTCCGGGAAAAATCGACTTTTCCTGGAAGTGTGTGGAAAAAATTGAAGAATTTACCTATGGCTGCCCGGACTGCCTGACCTTCTTCCGGGAGCATAAGCAGCAGTGGGAGAACAGTATTTTGATCTGTCAGGACATTTTCTGCGGTGTGGTGCCCATGGGAGAAGAAAACCGGGCGTGGCGGCAGAATACGGCCAGACTTTGCCAGTATCTGGCGGGGGAAGCAGACCGGGTCAGCAGGATTTTCTGCGGATTGGAGCAACGGCTGAAATGACCATGTATCTGATCCGCCACGGGAAAACCCGTGCCAATGAAGAGCACCGCTACTGCGGCAGTACTGACTTGCCCCTATCCGATCTTGGGCGGGAGGAACTGAGGGGGCTTTCCTATCCTTGTTGGGAAGCCCGGTATCTTACCAGCGGCATGGTCCGGGCCAACGAGACCATGGAAGCCCTGTTCCCCGGGGTTTCCTATGAAGCCGATCCCCGGTTCCGGGAGGTGGACTTCGGTATTTTCGAGGGGAAGACCTACGAAGAACTGAAGGATACCCCTGCCTATCAAACCTGGCTCACGGGAGACAATGAAGTTAATGTCCCTCCCAAAGGAGAAAGCGGGGAACAAATGCGCCTTCGGGCGCTGGCAGCTCTTTCCGATATCCGGGAGGATACGGTGCTTGTTTGCCACGGCGGTGTCATTGCCGCCATTATGGCAAAACTTTTTCCGGAAGAGGGAAAAAGCCGCTACCAGTGGCAACCGAAGAACGGTCATGGTTATGTGGTTTCGGAAGGAAAATATTGGGAGATTCCCTGAATGCCCCGGCATGCAAGTAAGCGTGCCGGGATTTTCTTGCCTTTTCTGACTGCTATGATAAAATGAAAAAACAATGCAAGATTTTGTTCCTTTTGTCGTCTTATGAGGTAAGGAGGGATTTTCTTGGAAGATATGCAAATTATTCAGCTCTATTTCGACCGGTCGGAGGAAGCCATTGTGGAAACGGACCGGAAGTATGGGCAATATTGTTATTCCATCGCTTACAATATTGTGACCTGCCGGGAGGATGCCCGGGAGTGCGTCAGCGATACATATCTGGCAGCCTGGCGGGCAATACCGCCCCAGTGGCCAAAGGTGCTGGGGGCTTTCCTGGGGAAGATCACCCGGAACATATCCCTTGACTGCTGGCGCAAAAATCACCGCCAGAAACGGGGCGGCGGGGAAGTGGTACTTGCACTGGAGGAGCTTGGGGATTGTGTGGCGGATTCCCAGAGTGTGGAAACCCAGATGGAGCGCAGGCAGCTGGCCCGGTTCTTCAATCGCTTCCTAACGGAACTACCGGAGACGGAGCGGCAGGTATTTTTGTGCCGGTACTGGTACTTAGATCCGGTGGCGACCATTGCGGGATATTTTGGCTTTACGGAAAGTAAAGTCACATCCATGCTCCACCGCATCCGGAAAAAGCTGCGCATGGCGCTGGAAAAGGAGGGCTTGCTATGAATGCGGAGGACGTTCTGCGTATGATCGGCGATGCCAAAGGAAGCTTTGTGTGGGATGCCCAGCAGGTACGAGTTGGGAATGTGCCAGCCAGACGGAAAGCCCCCCGGGTGTGGTTGCTGGCGGCCACCATTGCCTTGGCGCTACTGCTGGTGGGCTGCGCCGTTGTGTATGTGCTTTCGCTGAAAGACATGGCATTTGCCAAAGAGACACGGGATTATTATGACGGATTTTCGCAGGAAGTGACTTTGCTTTCTGTACAGGGTGTGGAGGGTACACCGGGATATCAGGCTACAAAGGAATGGTATGACTGGCTGGAAGGCTACGATACGGATATGGCCATCTACTATTCCGAAGCGGCTTTCTCGGAAGATTTTGGAGAAGAATATGAAACTTACAATCTATATTCCCGGGAAATGAAGGAGAAATTAGACGAAATTTGCGAAAAATACGGTTTGTCACTGCTGGGGAAAATGTACGTTGATCCGAATGTGGAGGCCGGATATCAGGCTTTGCAGATTTCGGGAATTCTCCGCCCCAGTGTGGCAGCGAGGGAAGTTTCTGCAAACTTAAGTTATTACGCCAACGGGGCTTTCCGCTGGGAGGGGACGATGCAGCTGGAAGGGCAGACAGACCTGATCCTGCTGTACCGCTGTAACCGGAAGGATGCGTTTTCGGACATCTACGGCAGCGTGGGCCCGGAGGGGAGCTACGAGGAATGGGTGTACACCACTTCCTACGGCGTGGATGTGCTGATGGTTCTGGATCATGGGGGCATCAGTGGCAGCGCCAGTTTGTATGCCGATGGGGGAGACTATGTCTATCTTGCGAGCATGACGGAAACGGAATGGGAGCCCTTGCCGGACAGAGCCGGTCTGGAAGCCTATGCAGAAGCGTTGGACTTTACGGTAAAGCCTCGGCAAGTCAGTCGGGAAGAATTGGTCAAAACCGAAGAACGCCGGGAAGAAGCGGATGTGCAGGCGGAGGCCACCCGGTTTTACTACATGGGCTTCCGTGTGGGACAGGACAGCAGTATCTTCTACCCACCAGAAGGGTATAACGGCAGCATCGAAGACTACCTGACCTATGTGAAACAATGGGATGACGGACAGCGGCAGTATTATACCCTGTGGGACATTGACGAGGATGGCGTGGAGGAAGTATTTCTGGGAGATGCAGAAGGGAAGCTCATCGAATGGCTGAAGGAAGAGAACGGTATGGTAGCCATCCGATTCTGTAACTACATCTGCCAAGGCAATGTCCTGGAAGGGGTCACCACCAAGGGCTTTTATGAAAATCCGGAATCGGAAAGCCGGAGGGAAGGAACTTGGTACGAATACCGGAAAGATGGGGAACTTTTGTGCTTTCTGTTCCACGATGCCCAGCTGGATGCCTGGCGGGAAAGTGACACAAAATACTGGGACGATGGCCGGAACATTACCGGTGAAGAAGCTCTGGTGATTCGGGAACAATATTCCCGGTTGGAGCTGCAAATGCACCCTGTTGCAGAATATGGGGAATAGCGATCCCTTTTTACAGAAAAGTCATGGATTATCTTGACATACCGTGCTATAATAAAAGGTGAAAGAAACCGCCGCAGTGGCGGGAGAAAACGCATTTTTTGGAAGGACGCGTGTGTTATGACGAAAATTGATATTTACTCCGGTTTCCTGGGTGCGGGCAAAACTACCCTCATCAAGAAGATGATCCAGGAATCTTACAAGGGCCAGAAGCTGGTGCTCATCGAAAACGAATTTGGCGAGATCGGCATTGACGGCGGCTTTTTGCAGGATGCCGGGATCAACATCACCGAGATGAACTCCGGCTGCATCTGCTGCTCTCTGGTGGGCGACTTCGGCAAGGCTCTGAGTCAGGTCATTGAACAGTACCATCCCGACCGGATCCTCATCGAGCCCTCCGGCGTGGGCAAGCTGTCCGATGTCATCGGCGCCGTGAACAAGGTGACCAATGAGGAAGTGACTCTGGGCTACACCGTGGCGGTCGTTGACGCCGGCAAGGTGAAGGTCTACATGAAGAACTTCGGCGAGTTCTACAACAATCAGGTGGAGACCGCTTCCACCATCATCCTGTCCCGTACCGATTCCATTCCTCAGGCCAAGCTGGATACCGCCGTTGCCATGCTCCGGGAGCACAACGAGGCGGCTACCATCGTCACCACTCCTTGGGCAGAGCTCACCGGTGAGCAGCTGCTGGCCGCTATGGATGGTCAGGCTTCTCTGGCTGCGGAGCTGGCAAAGCTTCAGCAGGAGCATCACGAGCATCATCACCACGAGCATGATGAGCACTGCACCTGCGGCTGCCATGACCACGAAGAGCATGAGCACCACCATCATCACCATGAAGACGGCGAGTGCTGCTGCGGTTATGACCATGAGCATCATCACGACCACGAGGAGCATGAACATCATCACCACCATGACCACGAGGAACATGAGCACCATCACCATGAGCATGACGAGCACTGCACCTGCGGCTGCCACGATCATGATCACGAGCATCATCACCATCATCACGCCGATGAAGTCTTCACTTCCTGGGGCGTGGAGACTGCCAAGAAGTTTGACGCTGCTCAGGTGGAGCAGGCGCTGAAGGCACTGGATTCCGGCGAATATGGCATGGTCCTCCGGGCAAAGGGCATTTTGATGGGCACCGACGGCAGCTGGATCCACTTCGACTATGTGCCGGAGGAGCGAAACATCCGTACCGGCTCTGCCGATATCACCGGTAAGCTCTGCGTCATCGGCTCCAAGCTGGATGAAAAGGGCATTGCCCAGCTGTTCGGGGTGTAAGCTATGCAGCAGATCCCGGTTTACAGTTTCACCGGATTCCTGGATTCCGGCAAGACAAAATTTATCCAGGAGACTTTGGAAGACGAACGCTTCAACGCCGGTGAGCGCACCCTGGTGCTGCTCTTTGAAGAGGGCGAGGAAGAGTATGACCTTTCCACCTATCCCCACAAGAATGTCTATATCGAGACCCTGGATCAGCAGACGGTCACCACCAAACAGCTGGCGGACTTGCAGAAGAAGTACCGGGCCGAGCGGGTGGTGGCGGAGCTCAACGGCATGATGCAGGTGGGCGATCTGTATATGAAGTTCCCCGAGAGCTGGGTGGTTGCCCAGGAAGTCATGTTCGCTGACAGCACCACTATCATGGCTTACAACGCCAACATGCGCAATCTGGTGATGGACAAGCTGGTGGGGGCTCAAATGGTGGTTTTCAACCGGCTGGAAAAGGGTGCCGATGTGATGCCCTTCCACAAGCTGGCAAGAGCCGCTTCCCGCCGTATCGACATCCTCTACGACTACACCGACGGCTCCACGGAGTTTGACGAGATCGAAGATCCTCTGCCCTTTGATATCAACGCTGAGGTCATCTGCATCAACGATGATGACTTCGCCATCTGGTACCGGGACTGCACCGAGGAACCGGAGAAGTACGATGGCAAGACCGTCTGCTTCAAGGGTCAGGTGGCCATGCTCCGCCGGGATAAGAACGGCATGTTTGCTCCGGGCCGGTTCGTCATGACCTGCTGCGTGGATGACATTCAGTTCTGCGGCATTCCCTGCCGGTATGAAAAGGCGGCGCAGCTGGAATCCCGCTCCTGGGTGGTGGTGACGGCCAAGGTCACTGCGGAGAAGCACAAGCTCTACAAGGGCGACATCGGCCCCGTGCTGACGGCCATCAAGGTGGAGACCAATGTGGAACCCGCCATGCCGGATGTGGCAACATTCTGATAAAGACGGCGAAATCAAGCATCGGCCCGCTACAGATCTGTATGGCTTCCATGCCAAAAACGACGATTGTGTTTTCTGAAAAGTAAAAAATATCCGACCTGTGGCAGTGCTGACAGGTCGGATATTTTTTCTTATCCAAGGACTATTCCTCGATGTTTTCGCCGCAATGCTGGCAGAACTTCCCGGTATTCAGGCCTAATGGTTTGTGACAATGGGGGCACCGGTTGTAACGATGATCCGGGATCAGACAGGAAAAGGCGACAATTGCGCCAACGATGGTAAACACGCCCCAAAACCTGCCTGCCAACATCATCAGCATCCCCACCACAAGAAGGGTGTCCCGCAACTTCTGTGCTTCTCTGGGCTTCATATTCTCACTCCTAAATAATGACTCACTTGTGATAAAATTTCGGATCAAAGCCTTCCACCGGAAGATGCAGCATCAGCTCTCGAAAGGCTTCTTCGGAAAAATCCGTTCCTCTGCACATGACTTCGTAGTCTACGCCAAAGTAGGACAAAAACAGTCCTGTTTCCCGGTAGCCGCTGCGCAGATAGAAGGCTTTCCGCTTTAACCGCTGGGAATAATTGGCGGCGGTTGGATCCACCATCTCAAAGTCTACTACCTGCTGCTTATCTGGGTAGCGGTCTTTCAGTACTTCCAACGCCTGAGAGCCGTAGCCCTTGGAACGCTGAGCTGGGTCGATGGCAAGAAAGAACAGGTAGGAAAGATCTCCATACAGTTGTACCGCCAGAAAACCCACGAACGCATCGCCATCCGTCAGAGCCAGATAATCAAAATCCGGTGACTGAGCCATGTCCACCAGCTTTTCCGGCGGTAAGTATTCCTCCGGGGGAAAGGCTTCTTTGGCCAATGTGTGGATCTGCTGCCAGAACCGGCTGCCGGTTCGGATGGGTTCCATATCTAATTTCATAATGTCCTCCAAAATGTCGTTTTGTGATGGGTATTTTGAAAGACCTTGCTACCATTCTTCACTTCTTCCGAGAAACATGGAAACACTCCTGAAATATGGGTATGACCTTAGTATACCACAGCAGCAGGGAAAAGTCACTTCCCTTTTTACGGCCGCTTGTCCTGCTGACGGCGAAATTCCGTGGGGGTGCAGCCCCAGATCTGGCGGAAGGTTTTGGTAAAGTAGCTGACATCGGGAATGCCGCACTGGGCGGCGATGTCTGCGATCCGCAGGGAGGTACGGGAAAGCATCTGGGCTGCCCGGCGGATCCGGTGGGTGCGAACATACTGGATGGGGGTGGTGCCGATGGTAGCGTGGAAGCAGCGCAGGCATTCACTTTCGCTGATGGCAGCGCTGGCGGCAATGGTGGCAGTGTCCAGAGGTTCCCAGTAATGGTCATGGACGAATTCCAGCATCCGCTTCATCCGCTGGCCATCCCGGATCGCCCGGAGACTGGGCTGGCTGTCTGTGGTGACGTGCTTCCGGCACAGCAGCCATACAAAACGGGACAGGTTACTGCGTACCCCGAATTCATAGCCCGGTTCTTCCGAGGAACAAAGCTGCCAGGCGGTTTCGATGGTGTCCAGTGCTTCTTTCTGCCAGGGAACCTCCGGGGAAAGCAGCAGTCCCTGCAATCCCGGGTCGTGGATCAGAGGATCGATATAGTCCTGATGGAACAGGCTTTCCGGGCTGCCCCCCACCAACCGGGGGTGGAAGACCAGGGAATGGAACCGGCAACCGGAACCATCCAGATCCCAACAGCCGTGTAAGATCCCGGCATTGACGAAGAACCCTTCCCCCTGGGTCAGGGTGAACCGTTTTTCTCCGGCGGCTACGGTGCAGCTGCCGCTGGCAATGACCACGGCTTCCAGCTCATCATGCCAGTGCCAGGGAACCGGGCCTTCCCCCAGATCGTCGTAGTAGCAGCCTATGGGGAATGCAGCGGTGCCGTGCTGAAGCAGTTCCCGGCCGTGGTCATCCACTACGGTATTGCAGCCTGAAATGGACATATTTCTTCCTCCTGACGGTTTTGTTATAAATATCTGGCGGTTTTGCTATAGTATATCCGAAGAATTGTTGCTATAATCATAGCACAAAAGAAGGAGGAATGCAAGATGATCCAATTGCTTCTGGCCATTATTTATCTGGCCTTTATTTCGTTGGGCCTGCCGGATGGCCTGTTGGGGGCGGCTTGGCCTGCTATGTATCCGGAGCTGGGGGTGTCCGTATCTCTGGCGGGAGTGATCTCCATGATCATTGCCATGGGTACCATCGTATCCAGCCTGATGAGCGACCGGCTGACCTATGCTCTTGGCCCCGGGAAGGTTACGGCCATCAGCGTGGCTATGACGGCGGTGGCCCTGTTCGGCTTTGCCGCTTCCGATTCTTACTGGATGCTGTGCCTGTGGGCCATTCCCTATGGCCTTGGGGCGGGCAGTGTGGATGCCAGCCTGAATAACTATGTGGCTCTGCACTATTCCAGCCGCCATATGAGCTGGCTGCACTGCATGTGGGGGCTGGGTGCCAGCATCGGGCCTTATATCATGGGCTACGTCCTCAGCGGTGGCGGCCACTGGTCGGCGGGATACCGGTATGTGGGGATTTTGCAGATCGTTTTGACGGCGGTCATCGCTCTGAGCCTGCCTCTGTGGACAAAGCGGGAAGCAGAAGGGGGCACAGACAGCCCCAAACCGCTGGCACTTTCTCAGGTGGTAGCCATCCCCGGAGCGAAGGAAGTGATGGTCACCTTTTTCTGCTACTGTGCTTTGGAGCAGACGGCCATGCTCTGGGGCAGCTCCTATCTGGTGCTCCACCGCCAGGTGCCGGAGGAGACGGCGGCGTTTTTTGCCAGCCTGTTCTTCATCGGTATTACCATCGGCCGGGGGCTGAACGGGTTTCTGGCGATGAAATTTTCGGATACCCAGCTGATTCGCATGGGGCAGTGCATTTTGATTCTGGGCATCTGTGCCATGGCTCTGCCTTTGGGCACTCTGGGAGCCTTGGCGGGGCTGGTGTTGGTAGGTCTGGGCTGCGCGCCTATTTACCCCTGCATCATCCATTCCACTCCGGCCTATTTTGGCGTTGAGCGGTCTCAGGCACTGATCGGGGTACAGATGGCCAGCGCCTATGTGGGCACCTGTCTGGCACCGCCCCTGTTCGGCCTGATCGCCAATCATATCACCGTTTCCCTGATGCCCGGGTATCTGGGGATCATTCTGGCGTTGATGATCTTCATGCACGAGAAACTGATCCGGAAGGTTGGCCACTAAAAAAAGTGTTCCTTCCCTTGACATTTTTCTCCCAAGGGGTATAATAAAGCCAGATACCCTAACACAAAAGGAGAGGTTTCCATGTACTATAGAATGAAGGTGGCCGGTCTGGAACGGGATCTGCCCATTTGCCCTGTGAACGAGCATCTGTATATTGCCGGTTTCGTGATCTTCGGGGATCCGGAACTTACCGTGGCCTGTGCCAAGGCACTGTTGGAGCGGGCACCCGAGTATGACTACATCATCACCGCCGAGGCCAAGGGCATTCCCCTGGCTCACGAAATGGCCCGTCAGGCTGGAGATGCCAAGTACATTCTGGCCCGGAAGGGTCCCAAGCTGTACATGCGGGATGTTTTCGGTGTTACCGTCAACTCCATCACCACCGCCAAGGAGCAGAAGCTGTATCTGGACGGTGCCGATGCTGCGCTGATGAAGGGCAAGAAGATCCTCATCGTGGACGACGTGATCTCCACCGGCGAGAGCCTCAGCGCTCTGGAAGCACTGGTGGAAAAGGCCGGCGGCGAGATCTGCGGCCGTATGGCCATCCTGGCCGAAGGCGATGCCCAGGACAGAGAAGACCTGATTTACCTGGAAAAGCTGCCCCTGTTCCATCCTAATGGGACCATTATGGAGTAACAAGAATACCTTGTTCTGAAACTACTGTAAAAAAGTCATCCCGACGGTTTCGCCGGGATGACTTTTTGGCTTGTATGGGGATTTTGGTAAATAACTGTCAACTGTCCATTGTCAACTGTCAACTTTCTTCCTCTATTCGTTGCAGCAACAAATCTTTGGCATAGTGCATGGTCTCGTATTTGATCCACATCAGGGCATTTTCGTCCCACAAAAACCGCAGGTTGGCGGGGAATTCCTCATCCCCGAACCAGAGCTGTACCACAATGGGCAGAGAATCAAATACTTCGATCTCGTAGGCAATATCCCCCTGAGGGAAGGGCTTGCCGTCCAGTGCTTCACAGGCTTTCCGGAAAGCATCCGGATCCCCTTCAAATTTTGCAGCCCAGGGGTCGTTGGCCTGCTCCAGCAGATTCTGGTGGAACATCAGGCCGAAGGAGGTCATGTTTTTCCACCGATGGCTTAAAAACCGATCTTCCCGGCTGTCGCAGACCAGATCCAGCAAGGTAAGGGTCTCCCCGAAGGAATCGGCCTCTACCCATTGCCCCCGGAACTGCCGCCGGATGTGGCCGGTGCTGCGGCTGATCCGGCAGCGCTGGCCGAAGAAGGAAAGGTCAAGCACCTCGGGATCCTCTTTCAGGTGCAGCTTTCGGATCAGGGCGGTTTGGTCGTATTGCAAAAAGCGTTCTCTTGCCTGCCGGGCTTGCCGGGCATAATTGTCTTTTCGTTCCATGGTGACCTCCTGATTTTTTTCTTATCATAGCATTTTCTTAAGAAAAACACAAGAATGCACCGGCTCTTTCCGGTTTACATTTCCCGGAGATTGTGATAAAATAATAAAAACTTACGCACAAGAGGAATGATTTGCTTGAATTTTGACAGTACCCGGGTGAAGATCGATCTGGATGCCATTCGCCGGAATTTCGATGCCATCCGTGCCAAAGCCGGTGTGCCGGTGATGGCGGTGGTGAAGGCGGATGCCTACGGCCATGGTGCCGTACAGGTGGCCCGGACGTTGCAGAAAAAATGCGCCTTTTTTGGCGTCAGCTCCATTCTGGAAGCATTGGAACTGCGGCAGGCGGGACTGCGCAACCCCATTCTGATTCTGGGTCACACCCCGGTGAATGCCTACCCCACTGCCATTCTGGAATCCATCCGTCCCACCATTTACCGTTGGGAGGATGCGCTGGCCCTGTCACAGGCGGCGGAGGAGACTGGCATGGAAGCGGCCTTCCACTTCGCTGTGGATACCGGCATGAGCCGTATCGGCTTTCAGGCCACGGAGGAAGAGACGGATATCTGCGCCAAAATCGCCGCCCTGCCTGGTCTGGTCAGCGAGGGCATTTTCAGCCACTTTGCCACGGCGGACTGTGAAGATCTGACCCGCTCGAAGCAGCAGGCCCAACGGTTTGACGATTTCTGTGAAATGCTCCGGCAGCGTGGGGTGGAGATCCCGATCCGCCATCTGGACAATTCCGCAGGTCTCATGAACTTCGGCCAGCACTATGACATGGTGCGCTCCGGCATCGTTACCTATGGCATGTACCCCAGCGAGGAAGTGGATCCTTCCTTGCTGAACCTGAAGCCCGCTTTGCAGTGGCTCAGCCGGGTGACCCATGTGAAGACCCTTCCCGCCGGTCGGGAGATCAGCTACGGCGGCACCTACACCACCACAAAGGAAACCGTGGTGGCTACCGTCCCGGTAGGCTATGCCGATGGCTACCGCCGGAATCTGTCCGGACGGTTTTATGTGCTGATCCGGGGGCAGAAGGCCCCGATTCTGGGCCGCATCTGCATGGATCAGCTCATGGTGGATGTTTCCCACATCCCCGGGGTGACTCCCGGTGACCGGGTGACCCTGGTGGGCTCCGATGGAGACGAGACCATCACCATGGAGCAGATCGCCGCTCAGGCCGACAGCTTTAATTATGAATTTGTCTGCGGCATCAGCCGCCGGGTTCCCCGGGTGTACACCAGTGGGGGAAAGACCGTCCATTCCGTCCACTATCTGACGGACGGCGGTCGGGACTGACCATCCCGCAAAGTTATTTTTTAGGAGGAATCGCCTATGTCCCGGAATCCCAAACGTCTCGGCGGCGCCGCCACTGCGGTGGTGACCCTGCTGATTTTGGCGCTGGTTGCTGCCAGCGGTTTTATGCTCTATCTCTGCGTCGATATGGTGAACAGCCCCGTGGAGACAGTTGCTTCGGAGCCTTCCGTGGCCCTGCCTGCGGAAGTGACCCAAGCCACCACCGCCCCCACGGAGACCACCGTACCTCCCACCACGGAGCCTCCGGAACCGGAGCATGTGGTGGCTACGGCGACCATTTCCGCCCAGGGCGATTTGCTGATGCACAAGCCTGTGTTTGAAAGCTGCCGCCAGAGCGATGGCACCTACAATTTTGAAAGCATTTTCCAATATTCCAAAGAGCTAGTGGCTTCTGTGGACTATGCCATTGCCAATCTGGAAACCACCTTCGGCGGTGATGGTTATGTTTATCAGGGGAACCCGGCATTCAACTGCCCGGATGCACTGGCAGAAAACTGTGCCGAGTATGGCTATGACATGTTCCTGACCGCCAACAACCACTCCGGCGACACCATGGGCGATGGAATCATCCGCACCCTGGAAGTCAGCCGGGCGGCAGGCCTGGCCACCCTTGGCTCCCAGATGCCCGGGGAGAACCGGCACTCCATCGTGGAAGTCAACGGCATCAAGATCGGTATGGTCTGCTACACCTGGGCTTTCAGCGGAAACGGCAGTCAGTTCTCCCTGAACGGCCTGACCCCTGTAAAGGACGAAGGCCAGATGAACTACTTCACCAAGGCAAACCCCGACAAGCTCTACAATGAGCTGGCTCCCATCATGGAAGCCATGATGGCTGAGGGGGCGGAAGCTACCATGCTCTTCATCCACTGGGGCGAAGAATATGACCTCCGGGGTAACGAAGCCCAGCGGACGATGGCCCAGAAGATCTGTGACATGGGCTTCGATGTTATCGTCGGCGGCCACGCCCACGTTGTCCAGCCTATGGCCCTGCTGGAAAGCACCGTGGATCCTGACCACAAGACCGTGTGCATCTACTCTCTGGGCAATGCCGTGTCCAACCAGCGCCAGGGAAACCTGTCCGCCATCCAGTCCGCCCATACCGAGGACAGCGTGTTCTTTACCGTGTCCTTTGAAAAGTATTCCGATGGCACCGTATACCTGTCCGGCACCGATGCCATCCCCACCTGGGTGAACATGCACTCCTACAGCGGAAGCCGGGAATACAACATCCTGCCCCTGATCAAGGATCAGGAAGACAGCTGGACGGAGCTGTACGGCCTGCAGAGCAACCATTTCAGTTGTGCCCAGAAATCCTATGACCGCACCATGGACATCATCGGCGAAGGACTGGAAGCCTGCCAGACCTATCTGACCCAGGCCAAGGCCGACCGGGAGCAGTATTACTATGATCTGGCCATGAACCCCGACATGGCCGCCCGCACCACGGTGGAGACTGTGGCACAGGAAACGGTTCTGCCCGCTGCATAAAAAATCATCACCGCAAACCGGATTGGTTTGCGGTGATTTTCTGTATAAACCTTCCGTTATTCGTGGGGCGGGGGCATGCCCCCGCCGATCGGGTGACGATTACTGTGTGGCTTGTTGAATGGTGTGATGTCAGGTGATGATTCAACCCCATCACTCAGCAAAAACAGAAATAGTACCAACAATTTCGTAAAAATCTGTGATATTGGCAATATTTCTCTTTCAACAAACCGATTCAAAGGCTATAGCGGGGCGGCGGGGGCATGCCCCCGCCCTACGAAAGGATAATTTCGCACTGGATAACTTAGCGGAGGTGCATCTATTTCTGCTTACAGGCATATTCATAAGCCAGCCGGTAATCGCCCAGTTCCCGGTAGCAGATTTCCAGACGGGGATAGACTTCTTTGGGGTAACTGCTTTCGGCAAGATGAAAGCAGTTGGCGGCTTCGGAATAGTCCTTCCGGGCAAGATGTGCCTGCCCCCGGAGAAGGTTCCATTGGGGATGCCTGGAATCTTCACAGGCATCCAGCAGGGCGGCGGCCCGCTGGGACTGGGAAGCGGCCAGGGCTTCCTTTGCCCGGATCCGCAGTTCCTCATCCAGACTGGGAAGAAACCGGCTGACGCTTTGGCTTTGCCCCAGCAGCAGTAGCCGCTGCCGGTGAAGCCCCTGAGCGCAGTAGCAACCTTCCAGCTCCATCCGGTTCAAAAGTTCCCGCCCCTGAATAGTTCGTCCCGCGGCCATGGCCTGTCGGGCGGCTTCCAGACAGAGCAGGGCGGACAGCAGTTGCTTTTCCCGGTCGTATACCGGATCCGGGGACTGATAATCGGAAAGCGTTTGCAATGCGGCATCATACCGGTTTTCATCATACAGCTGCCGGGCGGTGTCCATAAGAGTCTGATTGGGGGAAAGAACGGTATCTTCTTCCAAAAAGAAGCTGACGGGTTTTCCCAAAACGGAAGCCAGCGCTTGCAGAGTCTTCATGGAGGGGCTGGCAGTACCGTGCTCGATTTGGGACAACATGTTCCGGGTGATGATATCCCCACACAGCTGCCGCTGAGACAGCCCCGCTTCCAACCGGGCCAGACGCAGTTTTTCTCCCAATTCCATGGCATACCCCTCCAGAACAGTGTTATGTCTACTGATTATAACATGGATTCGACGAAAAAGCTACTGTTACAAAAAATTCATTTGCTATTTTTCCCGGATTGGTTTATAACTACTACTAGAACTATCGTGGAATGGAGAAAACACTATGAATATTCGCAATCGCCGGGAATTGAAGCACTTTGCCGCCGAGCGGCTGGAAAATGCCCGGAATGTATCGAAAATCGTGCTGATCTACGCTGCCGCCGCACTGGGGTTGTCTGCTCTCGTGACGGTGGTGAGCTATGTGCTGGGCTTGCAGGTGGAAAATCTGGGTGGCTTAAGCAACATGGGGAAGAAAAACTTCCTGTCCACCCTGCAATCCATTTTGCCCTTTGCCTCCAATCTGGTGAGCATGTGTCTGGAACTGGGCTTGCTGGCGGTAATGCTCCGGGTTGCCCGGGGGCAGTATGTGTCCGAACAGACTCTCCGGCTGGGCTTTGACCGGTTCTGGGTGCTGCTGCGGTGCAACCTGATCCGGTTGCTGATCTTCGCCGGAGCACTCTTTGTCAGCGTGTATCTGGGCATTATGATTTATATGATTACCCCGCTGTCTAACTCTGCCGTGGCACTGCTGGAGCTTTACCTGGATAGCGTCTCTCTGCTCAGCGGCACGCTGACGCTGGAAGAAGGGGCCTATGCCCAGTTCGCTTTGGCGGTCTGGCCTGCTTACCTGATTTGCGGCGTTCTGTTTGCTGTGGTGGCGGTGCCTATGCTCTATTCCTACCGGATGGCAAATTATATCCTCATCGACAAGCCCGGCATGGGTGCCATGGCGGCTTTGCGCAGCAGCAAACAGATGATGCGAGGCAATCGTGTGGCCATGTTCAAGCTGGACGTAAGCTTCTGGTGGTACTATCTGGTGCTGGGTCTTGCTCAGGTGCTGCTCTATGGTGACCTATTGCTGCCTAGCTTCGGTGTCAACCTGCCGGGAAATGGGGATGTGTGGTACTTTGTGTTCTATGCCGCCTACCTGCTGGCCCTGTTGGGCGTGTACTATTTCCTCCGCAGCCGGGTGGAGGTGACCTATGCCCTGGCCTACGACAGCGTTAAGCCCGAGGAACCCAAACATGAGGGCGTGGTGCTGGGGAATATTTTCCAGATGTAAACACAAAAAGGAGACTGCCAAAAAATTGTAAAATTATCCTTCTCTTCGGGGGATTGCCACACCAGTGTGCGCACTGGTTCGCAATGACACCATCGTTTTATGTCTGCGCAAATCATTTTGCACTATGCCCTGTGCATTCTGCATTGAAAGAAAAAATACCCTTCTGCGTTGACAAAACGCAGAAGGGTGTTTTTCTTTATTCGTTTTCCCGCAGCAGGTCGGCCAGGGTGATGCCTTCAAAGAAGTCATCGATCATCTGATCCAGCTTGTCCCACATAGGCTTGGCCTGACAGCACTCCGTCCGGGAGCAGGCGGAGGCACCTTGGGTGGTGCAGGATACGGCACTTAAATTGCCCTCCGTCAGCTTCAGGATGCTGCCGATGGTATATTCCTCCGGACTGCGGTTCAAGCGATAGCCGCCGCCCTTGCCGTGAACGGCGTCCACGAATCCGGCCTTGGAAAGGGCGGTCATGATGGACTCCAGATACTTCTGGGAAATGCCCTCCGCTTCCGCAATTTCCTTCAGGGGGATGTACTCATCCCGGCTGTGCTGGGCGAAGCTGACCATCACCCGCAGGGCATAGCGTCCTTTGGTGGATACGATCATAGTTGTTTACTCGCCGTGGACCTGAGCGTGGAGCTGCTCGTGATCCATTTCCTCGAACTTTTCCTTGTCGTAGGGGATATTATTCTTGTCGAAGTAGTCCTTCAGAGCGTTCTTGATGGCTTCTTCCGCCAGTACGGAACAGTGGAGCTTATGGGCGGGCAGACCGTCCAGCGCTTCGGCTACGGCCTTGTTGGTCAGAGCCAGTGCCTCATGAATGGACTTGCCCTTGATCATCTCAGTGGCCATGGAGCTGGATGCAATGGCGGAGCCACAGCCGAAAGTCTCGAACTTCACGTCCTCAATGATCTCGTTTTCGATCTTCAGATAGATCTTCATAATATCGCCGCACTTGGCGTTGCCGACTTCGCCCACGCCGCTGGCATCGTCAATGGTGCCCACGTTCCGGGGATTCATAAAATGGTCCATTACCTTTTCACTATACAGTGCCATATCGCATTTCTCCTCTACGTTTCTTACAAAATATACTGACGCTTGCCGGTTTGCAGATCCCGCCACACCGGGGACATATTCCGCAGATAGCTGACAACTTCGGGGACCACCTTGATGATGTGGTCGATCTCTTCTTCGGTGTTGTATTCGCAGATGCTCAGCCGCAGGGAGCCGTGAGCCACGTCGTGAACCCGGCCAATGGCCAGTAGCACATGACTGGGATCCAGAGAACCGGAGGTGCAGGCAGATCCGGAAGAAGCACAGACGCCCTTGGCATCCAGCAGAAGCAGCAGGCTCTCGCCTTCGATGCCCTCGAAGCAGAAGCTGACGTTGCCGGGAAGCCGGTTGACGGGATCGCCGTTCAGAGCACTGTGGGGGATCTTGCCCAGCTCGGTGATGAGCTTGTCCCGCATGGCGGCAACTCTGGGCATATTCTCATCGATGTGGTCGCAGGAGTCCTTCATGGCAGCAGCCATGCCGCAGATGCCGGCGATGTTTTCGGTACCGGCCCGCTTGCCACGCTCCTGAGCGCCGCCTTCAATGACGTTCACCAGAGGGAAGCCACGGCGGACATAGAGGGCACCGGTGCCTTTGGGACCATGGAACTTGTGGCCGGACAGGCTCAGCATGTCGATGTTCTGCTCTTTGACGTTGATCTTCACATGGCCGACGGCCTGAACGGCATCGGTGTGGAAGGGAACGCCTGCTTCCTTACAGACAGCACCGATTTCCGCAATGGGCAGGATGGAGCCAATCTCGTTGTTGGCGTACATGGTGGTCACTAAGCAGGTGTCAGGGCGGATGGCGTCCTTGACCTGCTGGGCGGTGATATTGTGACCATGGGAAACATCCAGATAGGTCACTTCATAGCCTTCCTTTTCCAGCTTTTGCAGGGTGTGCAGAACGGCGTGGTGCTCGAAGGCGGTGGAGATGATGTGCTTTTTATTCTTCCGGGCGCCGAAACGGGCGGCGGAGAGAATGGCCTGATTGTCGGCTTCACTGCCGCCGGAGGTGAAGATGATCTCCCTCGGCTCACAGCCCAAGCACTGGGCCACGGTGGCACGGGCATTTTCCAGCGCTTCCTTGGCCTCCTGACCGACGGAATGCAGGCTGGAGGGGTTGCCGTAAACATTGTTGAAGTAGGGCAGCATGGCATCGATAGCCACCTGACTCATGGCAGTGGTTGCTGCATTGTCTGCGTAAACGTGCATATGATAACCTCCAATGGGTATTTACCTAGTAATTCCATGGGTAATATAGCACCATTTACCCACCTTGTCAATAGGTTGAACGGGAAAAGTTGACAGTTGTTACAGTGTATAGTGGATAGCTGATAGTGGATAGTTGTAGTATCCCCTTCGGGGATGATTTGAAAAATATTTATAACAGCTGGTCATATGTGTTTCGTGAGAACCGTCAATAAAAAACTATCGGCTATCCACTATCAACTATCAACTATTACCTCTTTCTTCCTGATTTTTCGACATTTACTGCGGTTACATTTCCGTTCCCCGGCCCATATTAACTGGGCAGAGAAAAAGGAGGGGAGCCAATGAAGCGCAATATCACAAAGGGGATTGTTGCAGCATATTTGCTGCTGATTTTGCCCATAGAAGCTTTGGCATCGGAATGGCTGATCCCGGTGGGGAAAGTGATCGGTTTACAATTAAGAAGCCAGACCATGACGGTGGTGGCCTACGATGAAGTGCTGGGCACCACCGCCGAAGCGGCGGGACTGAAAATCGGGGACGAATTGGTAAAAATCGGGGATCTCACCATTACCGAACCGGAACAGATCTCCGGGGCATTACAGGGAGAACAGGTGACCCTGACCGTCCGCCGGGGCGGAAAACTCCACACCCTGTCCCTAACTCCGGCCCAGACCCGGGAAGGCCCGAAGCTGGGAGTGTATCTGCGGCAGGGCATTGCGGGCATCGGCACTGTGACCTTTTACGATCCGGAAACCGGCCTGTTTGGTACTCTGGGGCATGGAGTCTGTGACGGAAAAGGGAACCTGCTGGCAATGACCCATGGCAGTGCCTATGAAGCCGCTGTGCTTGCCATTAAAAAAGGGAAATCCGGCGACCCGGGTCAGCTGAAAGGCAGTGCCACGGCAGACAGTGCCGTTGGCACCCTGCTGCGGAATACCCCGCAGGGTGTTTTTGGAAAAGTTTCCATCGGCTGGAAGGGAGAAGCACTGGAAACGGCATCTTATGAAGAAATCCACACCGGCAAGGCCAGCATCCGTTCCACGGTATCCGGGGACAGTCCTAAGGACTATTCTGTGGAAATTCTGAAAATCTATCCCCAAACCAGAGAAGACGGACGGAATTTCCTCCTCCGGGTCACCGACCCGGAACTGCTGGAACTGACCGGGGGAATTGTGCAGGGGATGAGCGGCAG
>CAYXUI010000002.1:0-10584 GCA_964468195.1 uncultured Oscillospiraceae bacterium
CTTCAGGTTGGGGTTATGACGGCGTTTTTTCATGTTCATTGGCTCCTTTCTGTTTTTGACAACAGAATACCATAATTTCTGTCCAATAAAGCGGACATATGTGCGAAAAACACATCTTGCAAGGCTGCGAAAAATATGCTATGATAGAGAAAATTTTCTACCCGGAGGTAAGATATGGAAAGATCCGGAACCGAAGCGCAGAATCTGACGGGTTTTGCTAAAATAAAACAAACGGTCGCATCTGTGAACCGTGTCATCAATATCATTGGTATGGTGCTGTTTCGCCTGCGTAAAATCGTGCTGGCGGCACCGGTGGTATATTATGCCCTGAAGCTGGCAGACTATAATGGCCAGCATCTGCCGGAGCAGGTGGGGCTGAATCTGCAATCCACCGGAGAGTTTGCCATGACCATTGCCAGAAGCATGGCGGTCATGGGCCCCCTGGCCCTGACCGGTTCCTGTCTGTTGCTGATGTTCTGCTCCCGAAAGGCGCTGTATCCCTGGGCCATCAGTGTATTTACCCTGGCTCTGCCGGTGTTGCTGCTGGTGAGCAATCTGTACCCGGCTTAAATGCGATCAACGCAGGCAACCCTTCCTGATGGAAGGTTGCCTGTGTTGTGTTTTACATAAGGAGAGAAAAGTTATGATCACATACAGGAGGGCAACCGCCGGGGATATTGAGCCGATTTACCGGCTGTGCAAACAACTGATCGACGAATACGAAAATGTTGCGGATATTGCCTATGACAGGGTGCTGAAATGGGTCTACCGAAAAATCGAAAATGCCGTTGGGGAATATATGGTGATTGATGCAGACGGAGAAAAGGCAGGCTACTGCCATTTTTACCAAAATGAAGATGGCATATACGAAATCGATGATCTGTACATCTTCCCGGAATATCAGAATCGGGGCATCGGTTCAGAAGTGATTCGAACCTGCTGCGAATCGGTAGAGGAGCCGGTGATGCTGTATGTTTTTATCAAAAATCAGCGGGCAGTTTCCCTGTACAAAAGGCTGGGCTTCAGCGTGACAGAGACGATCCATGGCAGCAGATATATTATGAAAAAGGAAAAACTGCGATGAAACAGTTGGTTAGGGACCTTCAAAAATTCTTCTCCCAATGTTCAAGGATTCTTCACCAAATGCAGGGAATATCTGGTATACTAAAGATACAGAGCGGGAGACATCGAGGAACCCGATGCCGTGGAAATATTCGCGGATGACCCGACGGGCGCACCTGTGACACCTTGCCTTCCCTGGTTAGAAGACATAAGATGACGAGCAGCGGCTGATGACCAGCCGCTGCGTTTTTTCAGGATTCAGGACCAAAGTCCTGAATCTTTTTGTTTTTTCCATAGTAAGCCTGGATATAACTGCCGAAGGCCAGCAGGAGAAACAGACTGTCCAGAGCCAGGATCCCATCCGCAGTGCAGCAGGGAAGCTGCGGAAACAGGATCATCAGCAAAAAGCTGACAAACAGCACCGTGGTGCATACTTTTCCTGCGGGCAAAGCACCGGGGAGGATTTTCCCACGGCGGAAGTGGAGGATCCCCACCAGAAGCTGGAAGAGTTCCTTCACCAGAAACAGGAAAAGCACCGGATATACCAGCGGATACCGGACTGAAAGACATAAAAACAGGGCCAGCTGGGTACATTTGTCGGCAAGGGGATCCAATATTTTTCCAACGTTGGACACCATATGAAAGTTCCGGGCAATTTTCCCGTCAGCCAGATCCGTCAGGCAGGACACTGCCAATATCCCGGCGGCAGCAAGATACTGCTGCCGGGTCACGGCATTCTGATAGAGATGTACATACACCGGGATCAGCAAAAGCCGGAACAGGCTCAGCAGATTGGGGATGGTCAGTATTTCCTTTTTCCAGTTCTGGATAAACATAAGATGTTCCTCCGGCGCACAGGCAAAACAAAGTTTGGATATAGTATAAACGTTTTGCCCTGGGATAACACAGGAAAGGTGTCAGATGCCCGGATTTACGATTTGGTTCCGGACAGATTGGCGGCCAGGGGATATTGCAGTGCCAGCATCTGCCAGGTGATTTTATCCAGATTTCCGGTCATGGGAAGGCCGCTTAAGCGCTGAAAAGAAGCCAGAGAATCGGCGGTGATTTCATCCAGCAGACCTGAGAAGGAGGGGCGGCTGACGCTTTCATAGGCTTCGGACAATACCTGCAAAACGGACTGCACCAGATAGACATGGGGATGCCGTTGCCCTTTGCGGATCACCTGACCGGGGTTCAGGGTGATTTCCAGGGGCCAGGCCTGATTTTGCTGAACTAAGGCCGGTTCGTACACGGCAACAATGGCATCCCAGGTGGCCTGATCGGTGACACCGGTAACATTCAGACCGTGGTTTCGCTGGAAGATGCTGACGGTTTGTGTGGTTGTGGGGCCATAGATGCCGTCCGGTATCAGTGACGGAAGGGAAGGGTCATTTTCTGCAATGACCCGGAGCATGGTTTGCAGGCTGCGAACAGGCTGGTTTAGGAAGGATTCACTGGGTCTCATCGGGGTGCCTCCTGTCGAATGGGATCCTGATTCCCGGTGCGCAGATCGGTACCGGGGAATTGGGTCAATGTGGTCGTCCGGGCATATCGGGCTCTGGGATTGGTATTGCCGATAATGGCACTGGTATAGGGGAAGTCTGCCGGATCCCGCCAGGTTGTGGTTTCAATGCCGGAAAACTGATCGTAAATCTCCTCCCAGGTTTCTCCGTTGACCACACTGGTCTGGGGAAGATCAAACCGCCGTTGGGCAGCGATTACCGCCCGGCGGGTGGCTGGGCCGAAGATGCCGTCAATGCTGATATCGGGAATTTCCGGGATATAGGCCGCCAGAACGCTCAACATGTACTGGAGATGCTCCACACGGATTCCCCGGTCGCCTTCTTCGATGGGGTCATTCAGTGCCCAGGAGTTGGCGTAGTATTTCTGCCCCTGACTGCGCAGCTCTGCCATTCGGGTCACGGCGATGTACAATCGAACCAGCGCATACCAGGTGGCCCGGCCCACAATGCCGTCTACATCCAGAGAAAATATCTCCTGAAAGACCCGGACGGCGTTTTCCGTCCGGACACCGAAAATTCCGTCCACGGTGGGAACTTTTGGGATGGCGGGATAGCTCTGGGAAATGCGGTTGAGCATGACCTGAACGGTGACCACACTGGGGCCGGTGGTTCCCCGGCGGAGAATGCCGGGATAAGAGGTGGTGTAGCCCTGTATGGGGGCATTGTTTACGATCTCCACATTGCCATAATAGCTTTGGAGGATTTCCACGGAGTTATACCCCTGCTGGGCAAGATTCTGGCTGCCCCATTGGCTCAGGCCTTCGCAGGTGACGGTGGTGCCGTTGCAGAATTTGGCGGCCAGAGGCTCCACAAATCCCGGGCGGCGGAGATAATCGTTGAAAAGCTCATCGACCAATTGCGCCACGTTGGTAAAGTAACTGCGGCCATTGACAAAATACTGGTCATAGGCTGTGGAACTGGTGATGTCGAATCCATACCCCCGGCTGCGGTAGAACTCGGTGTACACCCGGTTCAGGGCGAAGGAGGTAATGGCTAAGATGTTGGCCCGGAGGGCACTTTCCTCCCAGGTGGGGTAGATCTCGCTGGTAGCCACATTTTTGATGTAGTCCGAAAAGCTGACGGTAACGTTTTCCGCATCGGAACTTGGTGCACCCAAATGTATGGTGATGCGCTCGGGAATGTAAGGTGTGATGGTGGGCATGGGTTACCTCCTATAGATTCTGGGGAGGTGTGTCGAATATGACGGTCTGATCCCAGTTTTCCGGCAGTTCTGCCAGAGGGATCATCTCTAAGTTTTGCAATGTGCTGGTATCCGCAAAAACTTGCAAATTCTCCGCTTCGATCTGCTCATAGCCCTGCTTATGGGCGTAGAGATTCACCAGAGCATAGGGCCGCTCCGGAGGATCCGGAGACTGGCTTTCATTCAGATCCGGTACCGGAATGGCAATGGGCGTGATCCGGCCGCTGCGATCCGTCAACCGCATAGCAATAGCAGTTCCGTCGGTGGCGGTGACAGCGATAGCCACATTTTGCAAAGGAAACTGTGCGGTGCTGGTAAAGGCCCGCACCTGTATGTAACCGGTGGAAGACAAACGATCACTCCTTTCTGTTCCGGAACAGTCTATGTGGTATTGGGCAAAAATGTTCGGGCGATTCCTGGGCAGATGGTAGATTTCTTCATATTTTTCTGATATCCTTAATTTAGGAGAAAGGCAAGAAAAATCCAATTTGATAAAGGTGGTGCAGTATCTGTGGTTAACATTTGCAATTATCGGGATATACCGAAGGCAGAGAAAAACGCCATTTTGGAACAACTGCCATTAGTCGGCTTTGGCCCCGCTTGTGGGAATCAAGAAGCGATAAAAGCGGAAATGGAAAAATCTCAAGCAGGAACACTTCCACAGTATCTTTTTGTATTTCGGGATGATGAATTGATTGGGTATATGTTTCTGATAGCAGAAAAGGAGCATTACTGCAAAATGTTTCCGTGGTGGGCAGCTCATAATGCGGATGAATTACCCTTGGAAAACGCAATTCAATTATTGGAGTACGGAATACAGCTTTCCCTGGATTGTAATTGCCCTAATTTATCAAACGGATTGAAACTTCAATTAGAAAATCAAAAGGAAGGACTTGGAAGAAGGCCGGAGCACTTATGTCGTTAAATTCCAACAAAACATAACAATGAAATACAAAACTGACCGCCACCGATCGCAATCTGCGAAAGTTGGCGGTCTTTTTGCAAGTACCTGCGTCAGCGGCCATTCCTTACAAAAAATCCTGCATCTGCCGGATATTGGAGCGTTCGCAGTCCAGAAGCTTTTGGGAGAGCAGGTGAATGGAGCCGTCGGGAATGGACAGCTGGTGCAAATTTTTCAGCCCCTTTATCATGCCCCGGGTGTTTCCCTGGATCATCATGCCGGCGATTTTGGATTCGTTGTTCCGGCCGGTCAGCTGGAACCGGGTCACACGGTCGGCCAGAAACCGAACAGCAGGATCCAGTTCCGATACCTCCCAACCCCGCTGGTTGGCAAGGGTATGGGCTTCCGTTTCGATGGCATCGTATTCTTTCAACTGATCTTTCAGGGCGGTACGCAAGCTGGCATCCATGGTGGTATCCAGCACGCTGCGGATACCGACTTGCCCCATCTGGGTGGTTTTCAGGACGGAGGAGAGTAAGTCTTTGCTGGTTTTCATATCACATCACCACGGACAGTATGTACATTTTTCTCGCTTTCCATTCATAGGATGAGGAGATGGAAAGGAAGTGATCGTTATGTGTGCGATTTCCGGTGTGGTGGGGATTCCGTGGAAAATGCAGGACTTACAGCGAATGCTCGCCACCATGCACCGCCGGGGGCCTGATGAGCAGGGCATCTATACCCGGGAAGATACGGCGCTGCTCCATGCCCGGCTGACAATCATCGATCCCGCCGGGGGCAAACAGCCCATGATGCTGAACCGGGGCGGGGAGACCTATGTGCTGGTATATAATGGGGAACTGTATAACACTCAGGAGCTGCGCTACGATCTGGAAAAGCTGGGGCACCGGTTCCGGGGGCATTCGGATACGGAAGTGGTGCTTCAAGCCTATGCAGAGTATGGGGAGGACTGCGTCCAAAAATTCAACGGGATCTATGCCTTCGCCGTCTGGAAGGAACGGGCGAAGGAACTGTTTCTCTGCCGAGACCGAATCGGGGTAAAGCCTCTGTTTTATGCGGAGCAGCCGGGAGGACTGATGTTTGCCTCGGAGATAAAAACCATTCTGGCCCTTCCGTCTATCCGCCCCAAACTGGACAGGGAAGGGGCGGCCCAGTTGATCCTGCTGGGCCCCGGAAGGCTTCCGGGCAGCGGTGTCTTTCAGGGGATCCGGGAATTGGAACCCGGGTGCATGGCCCGGTATGCCGGGGGAAAGCTCACCGTTACCCGGTACTGGAAACTACAGGATCGGGAGCATCGGGAGAGCTTTGAAGAGACGGCGGAGTGCGTAGGCTTCCTGGTGGAGGATGCCATCCGGCGGCAAATGGTGGCGGATGTGCCCCTTGGAACCTTCCTGTCCGGGGGACTGGATTCCAGTATTATTACGGCGGTCTGCGCCGGGGAGATGGTGAAGGGGGGACAGCAGCTTTCTACTTTTTCCGTGGATTATGAAAACAACGACACATATTTTCAGGCCAATGACTTCCAGCCGGATTCCGACAATGCCTATATCCGGCTTATGGAGGAAAGTCTGGGAACCGACCACCATAGAACCGTCCTGACGGCGGAGGATCTGGCCGATGCACTGGAAGACGCCACCATTGCCCGGGATCTGCCGGGGATGGCGGATGTGGACTTTTCGCTGCTGGCCTTTTGCGGACAGATCCGAAAGCATGTGAAGGTGGCACTGTCCGGAGAGTGTGCCGATGAGATCTTCGGCGGTTACCCCTGGTATCGGGATCCCCGAATCCGGGAAAGAGAGGGCTTCCCCTGGGCGCAAAATACCCGGCAGCGGATCGCACTGCTGAAGCCGAAACATGGCTTTGATGCCGAAGGCTTCCTCCGGGAAGCCTATGAAAGGGTCTGCCGGGAAAGCGATATTCTCCCGGGAACATCGGCTCAGGAGCGGCGGATGAAGGAAATGGTGAACCTGAATTTCCGCTACTTTATGCAGACCTTACTGGATCGGAAAGACCGGATGAGCATGTACCATGGACTGGAAGTCCGGGTGCCTTTCTGCGACTACCGCATTGCAGAATACCTTTACGGCGTACCCTGGGAGATGAAAGACTATCAGGACAGGGAAAAGGGATTGCTGCGCCATGCCGTACAGGGTTTGCTGCCAGAGGCGGTACTGTACCGGAAAAAGAGTCCCTATCCCAAAACCTTTGACCCAAGATACGAAAAGATCATGGTATCCCGGCTGGAAGAACTGCTTGCTCAAGATCGTCCCATATGGCAGCTGGTAGAAAAGAAGCAGGTGGAAGCTTTGCTCCGGGAAGACTCTCCCTGGCCATGGTATGGTCAGCTCATGCGCAGACCCCAAACAGCGGCGTATTTCTTGCAGCTGGATGTGTGGCTTCGACATTATCAGGTAGATTTTTGTTTTTGATAATTGACGAAGAAATCCCCTTGTGATAAAATAATACGGACTATTGTATTGCTTTCTTACAGGAGGGAATTTATGCGCAAGACAAAAATTATCTGTACCATTGGCCCTGCCAGTGAAAACGAAGAAACTTTGACCCAAATGTGTCTGGCCGGTATGAACGTGGCCCGACTGAATTTTTCTCACGGTTCCCATGAAGAACACGCCAAAAAGGTGGCTCTGATCAAGAAGGTTCGCCAGAAGCTGAATCTGCCCATTGCCATTCTGCTGGATACCAAGGGCCCGGAGTACCGAATCCGTACCTTCAAAAATGGCAAGGTGGAGATCAAGACCGGTGCGGACTTTACCTTTACCGTCGATGAGGTCGAAGGCGACGAAACAAAGGTCGCCGTGAACTATAAAATGCTGAACAAAGACCTGAAGCCCGGCGACATTGTCACCGTCAACAACGGCATGGTGAAGTTTGAGGTTCAGAAGATCGAAGGCAGCAACATTCTGACCAAATGCGTCATGGGCGGCGTTCTGTCCGACAAAAAGAGCATGTCCTTCCCCAACAAGGTCATGTCCGGCCCTTACCTCAGTGAGCAGGATAAGGCCGATATCATCTTCGGCATCCAGCAGGGCGTGGATTTCATCGCTGCGTCCTTTGTTTCCACCAAGCAGGATGTACTGGATATCAAGCAGCTGCTGGACGAGAATGGCGGCAGCGATATCGAGATCGTGGCAAAGATCGAGAACCGTGCCGGTGTGGACAATGTGGTGGAGATCTGCCAGAACTGTGGCGGTATCATGATCGCCCGCGGTGACCTGGGCGTGGAAATTCCCTATGTGGAAGTGCCTTCCGTTCAGAAAAAGCTGACCCGGATCTGCCGCATGATGGGCAAACGTGTCATTACCGCTACGGAAATGCTGGAATCCATGATCCAGAATCCCCGTCCCACCCGTGCGGAGATCTCTGATGTGGCCAATGCCGTGTATGACGGTACCTCCTGCGTCATGCTCTCCGGCGAATCCGCTGCCGGTAAGTTCCCTGTGGAGGCCGTGAAGGCCATGGCCGAGATCGCTGAGTACACCGAACAGCATACCGACTACAAGCAGAGATTCCTGTCCACCGCTTATGTGGGCAAGAACAATCTGGACTGCATTTCCCACGCTGTCTGCTCCATGGCCATGGATGTGAATGCCAAGGCTATCGTAGTTTGCTCCGTTTCCGGCAATACGGCCATGCTGGTTAGCCGGTTCCGTACCCCGGTGAACATCATTGGCATGACCACCAATGTGAAGATCTGGCGCCGTCTGTCCATGAGCTGGGGTGTTACCCCGGTGATGGCGGAGAAGTTCTCCAGCATGGACGTCATGTTCTACTATGCCAAAAAGGAAACTACAAAGATCCTGAACCTCCAGCCCGGCGATAACATCGTGCTTACCGGCGGCACCATCAACGGCAGCACCGGCAATACCGATACCATTAAGATCGAAGTTGTATAAGTAACCAAAACTGCCCCGCTTAATTTGACCGGGGCAGCATTTTGCTCATTTTTATGGCAAAAAATCGCCCTAAAAATTCGGCACTATCCCCACATGAAACCTTTTAAAAGTTGTGCTATAATATATTCGTACGAAGTTGGGCTTTCAGGAAGGGGAATGCGGAATGTATCAAGTGGGAGAACGGGTAGTGTACGGCATGCAGGGTGTGTGTGTGGTTGCGGATCAGGAAAAGCGGGTCGTGGACAAGAAAATGGTAACGTATCTGGTGCTGGAACCCATCGGACAGGAGGGCTCCCGCTATCTGGTGCCCACCCATAATGAAACTGCCATGGCCAAACTGCGGAAAATTCTGACCAGAGAAGAGCTGTCTGCTATGCTGGGCAGTCCGGAAGTCCGGAGTCAGGAATGGATCATGGATGAAAACCGCAGAAAACAACTCTACCGGGAGCTGATCAGCAGCGGTGACCGCCTGCGGTTGATGCAGATGGTACATACCCTGTATGTGCATCAGTCAGCGCAGAAAGCCTCCGGCCGGAAGTGCCACCTCTGTGACGAAAATTTCCTCCGGGATGCCGAAAAGCTTCTGGCCGGGGAAATTGCCCTGGTGATGGAACTGGATGCAGATGGGGCAAAACGATTCCTGCGGGAAAAACTGAAAGCAGAATAAGAGATAAACGTGAAAAAGAGACGACTTGATTTTCAAGCCGTCTCTCTTTTGCTATTCACAGGTCAGAATCACTTTACTTCGCGCATAGTCCCCAAAATCGAAGCCCCGGTCTGTGGTTTCGATTTCGCCCAGCTGGTTGTCGTAGGGGTCAGCACGCCAGTGCTCTTTGGGAATGGTGAAATTTTCATAGAAAGCGGAATTGGCTACCATGCGGTAGGGATCCAGATTACCGAAGTAGAATTGCAGGCGTTCTTCATTGCCGCAACGGACGGCGGCGATGCCGTAGGAGGGGTCGGCAAAGAGCCAACCATAGGGCTCCACATAGAAGCGTACCCAGTCATGCCTGCCGATGAAGTCCGGTTCGGCCGTCAGGCCACTCTGCCACTGGGCAGGAATCCCGGCACAGCGGCACAGAGTTATGAATAACAGAGCAAACACTCCGCAGTCACCAGTGTAGTTCCGGGCACAGTTTTCGGCAATGTTTTCCAGAACCACATAGCTGGGCATATAGGTGTATTTCATATTCAACGTAATAAAATCATAGAATGCCCGGGCTTTTTCCAGCGGGTCCGTCATTCCGGTGGTCAATTCCTGACAAAGCTGGCGGATGTAGGGGGTAAAGACAATGTGGGGTGGCTGCTCCTGCAAATCAAAGTCATAGCAGCCGGGAGTCCCGTGACTGTGGTAGGCATCCTGATACCGGGCAGTGTGAAGATAGGAATACTCCACTGCGAATTCCGGATTCTCCCGGAAATACCCTTCCCAACAGACAGTACGCTGGAGGGCATCTTCCGGGGCAATCCGACCGTTTTCCGGCCAAATATGTTCGATTTGAATATCCTCCTGCTGTGGACATGTCTTCGAAATGGGCAGATGGGCCCGGAGGAACATACCTGGCTGGAACAGTTCCTCCTTCAGTTTCACCGTGGCACGGATGCGGATTTGGGTGGTCATGGAACCATTCCGGCGCATTTGTGCATGGGCGTTATCCAGCAGGGTCAGGGCAGGGGAGCCGGGCTGTGCGCTTTCCACACCGGGAAGGGTCGCTCCTGCCCGGCGGGCAAACTCCGGCAGTGCTTTGCAGAGGGAAGAAAAGAAACGCTCGAAAATGCGAACCTGCCCATCCACATAGATCCACCGGATCCGGCGCTGATCGATGAGTTCCGTCAGCTCCTGTTCTGTAAAATCCGGAATGGACTTCCGGACAATGGCAAGGGCATCGGAAAGGGAATAGGGGAACTCCCCGTGGAGCTTCCGCTGGAGGATATCTTCCGGAATGCCGTATTGGGTAAAAG
>CAYXUI010000002.1:10684-83491 GCA_964468195.1 uncultured Oscillospiraceae bacterium
TCCCCGTGGAGCTTCCGCTGGAGGATATCTTCCGGAATGCCGTATTGGGTAAAAGAATAGGTTTTGTTGATATTCATAAGTATATCTATAAAGAAGCGCTCCCGCCCGCAGCAGGGAGGGAGCGCATATGGATTGGATTTACACGAACAGCTGCAAAATCGCGCCCATAGCCAGACCGCAGAAATTGCCAATGGCCTGACCCAGAATGCCCATCAGAACGCCGATACCGGCGAAGTTGGGATTGTAGGCGGTAGCAACAATGGGAGCGGAAGCGGTGCCACCGATGTTTGCCAGAGAAGCGGTGGAGACCATGCACAGATCCCACTTAAACAGCTTGGACATAACGAACATCAAAACGACATGCACCAGCAGAATGGCGAAGCCGTAAACGATCCACATGGGAGCGGAAACCAAATCCACCAAACTTGCACGGGAAGCCAGCAGAGAGACCACAACGTACAGATAGACGCTGGACAGCTCTTCCACAGCGGCCAGCTTGCCCAGAGGAGTCAGGGCACAGATCAGGCCGAACACGGTGACAACCAGGGTGGTGCAGGTGGAACCGCCGAACATATCCAGACCCACGGAGCACAGCAGACCATCCACCCAGGAACCCAGCTTCTGACCGAAGACGGAAACCATCAGGGACAGACCGATGATGAAGATCCAGTCACCGGCAGAGGCAACCTTCTTCTCGGACAGCTGGGCATTGGCGATTTCTGCCACGTCATCCAGCTTGGAAGTATCGGCCTTGCACATGGTGTTCCACTTGGGGGCGATCTTCACAGCCAGCAGCAGCAGAGCGATCCAGACGGAGTAGCAGACGGTATCCAGTGCCAGAGCAGCACCGTAAGCACCGGCATCAATGGTAAAGGCAGCTTCCATAGCGGCCATGTTGGCGGAGCCGCCGACCCAGGAAGCATACAGAGCGGCAACGGCAGCCCAGGTCTTGCCTGCACCACCCATGGAGTTCATAAAGATGGGGTAGCAGGCGATGGTACCGATGGCCAGAGTCAAAGAGCAGCCCAGGAAAATGGCGATCATCCGGGGGCCCAGCTTAGCCAGCTTGCGGAAGTCACAGCGCAGCAGCATGACAAAAATCATGGCGTACAGCAGATTGTTCTTAAAGCTGTTGTAAGTGGCCTTGGTTTCTGCCAGATCGTACAGGCCTACGGTACAGAAGATCATGTGCAGAACATAGATCCATACCAGAGGAGGAACCAGATCGAAGATCTTCCACTTGGTAGTCTTCTGCAGGAACAGCAGAGTACCGGCGACGAACATCAGAAAGGCAATGTAAGTAAAACCATTCGTGATCATTGAGTTTTCCTTCTTTCCTAGTTTTTGGTGGAAATAGGGGGAAGCCTGGCTGCAAATCCCGTGGGAACTGGCGTATCCCTAGTTCCTTTTTTATGATGACCGAATCTGGACGCATTCCGGAGAACCGTTGCCATCCGCATCGGTTATCAGATTATTTTGCCATCTCATACATTGCAGAAGCAATGATCTGGGCATTTTTCATCAGTTTGGGGATCTCGATGAATTCGTCGGGTTTATGCTCCCGGACTTCGTCTCCTGGGAAAATGGGGCCGAAGGCCAGAATGTTGGGCAGGGACTTGGCATAGGTACCGCCGCCGATGGAAACCGGCTTGCCTTCTACACCGGTGTGATCCCGGTAGACCTTCAGCAAAAGCTTTACCAGCTCGCTGTCGGCGCTCATGTAGAGCTTTTCTTTGCTGGTCTCTTTCTCCTTGCAGAAGCCGGCTTCGGCAAATTTGGCATCCAGAATGGGGGCACAGTCGGCATAGTGCTTGGTAACGGGGTAGCGGTAGTTGATGATGAGACTGAGCTTGCCTTCATCTGCATGGAGGGTACCCCAGTTCAGCGTCAATTCCCCAGAGACATCGTCATGGAGGTAGATCCCGGCAACTCTGCCATTGGTCTCCATGCCAAGGGTAGTGGCCAGGAAGTGGATGGCATCCCGGACTTCCCCTTCAAAAGGCAGGGTATCCAGTGCCAGAACCAGTCGGCCCAGTGCATTTTCACCCTGCTCCGGGGTGCTGCCGTGGGCACTGACACCTTCGGCTTCCACGAAGACACCGTAATCCGTAGCGGTAAAGTGGAGCTTGGGGGCATGGAGCTGTGCCAGCCGCCTGGCAAGTTCGGGGGAGCATCCCAGTTTGGCGCAGGCTGCGGCAGGAACCACGTTGGCAGCGGTGCCGCCGTGGATGCTGAGCAGTTTCAGTTCGCCGGTCTGGGTATAGCTACGGGAGTAGGTTACATTGATAATGCCCTTTTCGCCGTTGATTACCGGGTATTCTGCATCGGGGGTAAAGCCCATTACCGGGACTTCGCCGCCCTTTGCCAGATAATGCTTAATATCTGCGGCGCCGGTTTCCTCGTTACAGCCAAAGAGCAGGCGGATCCGCCGCTTCAGGGGCAAGCCGGAATCCCGCAGGGCAGCCAGTGCGTACAATGCGGCAATGGAGGGACCTTTGTCATCCATGGTGCCACGGCCAAAGATCCGGTCACCCCGGATCTCGCCACCCCAGGGTTCAAAGCTCCATCCGTCTCCGGCGGGGACTACATCCAGATGACCCAGAACGGCAACCATTTCTTCTCCGTCGCCATATTCGCACCAGCCCATGTGGCCGTCTACATTTTCCGTACGGAATCCCAGAGATTTCGCAGTGGCCAGAACGTGATCCAGGCTCTCCCGCACGGCGGCGCCGTAGGGAGCACCGGGCTCCGGTGTGCCTTCCACGCTGGGGATCCGCAGATTTTCCTGCAGACAGGTCAGCAATTCCGTTTCTTTTGCCAACACAAGATCGTTGAGTGTCATGAGTCATCCCTCCGGGAAATCAGTAGGGCAATTGACGCGGGATCTGAGGATCCGGCAACGCCAATTACCAAAATATTGGTTTAATAATACCAAACCTGAAAAACTTTGTCAATACTTTGCAGGCAAACGGGTGCATTTTTTCTTTCGGAGCCATGCAAAAATGCCGCAGAACTTTGAGAAATTCTGCGGCAAAATGAATGTGTAATTTATCTTAGTTGCAAAACGGACGAATGTCCACACTGTGGCGATAGATTCTTTACCGGGTCAAAAGAGTGTACAGTTCCTCCATGGAGTGGGCGATGGCGGCGGCACCGGCGTTCCGGAGATCCTCCACGGTGCCATAGCCCCAGCTGACACCAATGGTGGGAATGCCATGTTTCTTTGCGCCGATGACATCAAATTTGGTGTCGCCCACCATGATGGTATGCTCCTGCTTGCCGGTGAGTTCCTGAAGATAGGCGATGACGGCAGCCTTATCCGTCCGGGAAGTGTCCAGGGATGCGCCGCAGATCCGGTCAAAGTATTTGGCCAGATCAAAATGCTCCAGAATGTCGATGCTCATCTGCTCTGGCTTGGAGGTGGCGACATACAATTTATGACCCTCTGCTTTCAGTTTTTCCAGTAGTTCCCGGATGCCGGGGTAGGGTGTATTTTCAAATTTTCCGATGGGAATGTAGCGACTGCGGTAAACTTCCACTGCTTCCTCTGCCTTATCGGCCGGGACACCAAACCGGATAAAGGATTCGTGAAGGGGAGGACCCACGAAGACCCGCAGCGTCTCCCGGGAAGGAATGGGCAGGCCGAAATGCTCCAGGGCCAGAATGGCACAGTTGATGATCCCCTCGCCGGAATCCGTCAGGGTGCCATCCAGATCAAATAAAATCGTCTTTTGCATAGTTCATGTTCCTCTTTTGTAAATTTTTAGTTAACTCAAAAGCGCATCGCAGATCAGCATAACGCAGAATCCGGCCAGCAGGGCATAGGTAGCGCCACTGGCGTTATCTTTGTGGGTCTCCGGGATCATCTCATCACTGATGACATAGAGCATAGTGCCGCCGGCAAAAGCCAGGGCAAAGGGCAAAATCGCCGTGGATAAACTTACGGCAAAATACCCCAGTAACGTACCAACCACTTCCACCAGTCCGGTGGCCAGACCGCAGAGAAACGTCTTCTTTGGCGGGATCCCGGCGGCCAGCATGGGAGCAATGATGACCATACCCTCCGGGACATTTTGCAGAGCGATACCCCCGGCGATCAACAGGGCTTCCTGGGTGTTACCGGCACCGAAGCCCACACCGGCGGCAATGCCTTCCGGCAGATTGTGAATGGCGATGGCGCTGACAAACAGCAGAACTTTATCCAGATCGGCATTGCCGTTATGTTGTTCCGGGTCGACACCAACCAGATGGTGCAAATGGGGAACCAGCCGGTCCATGAGATTCAGGCAGATGGCACCGGTGAAAATCCCGACAATGGTCATCATCAGATTTCCATATTCCACAGAAGGCAGGATCAGCCCCAGAATGGCCGCCGCCAGCATGATACCAGCGGAGAAGGCCAGGACCAGATCCGAAAAGCCCTGGGTGATCCGCTTGCAGGCAAAGCCGATGATACTGCCCAGTACGGTGGCGCCACCGACACCAAGAGCCGTCAACAAGACCAGTTTCATTTTGAACGACCTCCTTGCTTTTCCTATTTTTCATTGTATCATATGCCGGGAATGGATGCAATGTTTTTGTTCATTTCCACAAAAGTGCGCCCTTTGGAAATTCCTGGCGGGATTCCAATTGCAAAAAGTCGGCTGATTTGATATATTAACAGTGATTCTGGATGCGGTCCGATTTCCCGGACGGTATTACTATGGAAAGGAACGAATGACAATGGTTGATTTAAGAGCAAAGCCTTATTTCCTCTCGGATGCAGATATCGCATGGGTGGAAAACACCATCGCTTCCATGAGTGAGGAAGAAAAAGTAGGTCAGCTGTTCTGGCAGCTCACCGCCGGTAACAGCGAAGAATATCTGAAAGAACTGATGGAAAAGTATCATCTGGGCGGCTGCCGCTACAATGGTATGCCTGGCCAGAAGGTCCTGGAGCAAAACCGTACCCTGCAAAAATACGCCAAGGTCCCGGTGTTCATCGCCTGCAACCCGGAACAGGGCGGCAATGGTGTCTGCCCCGATGGCACCTTTGTGTCCTCCCAGATCAAGATCGGTGCCACCGGCAAGAGCGAATATGCCCAGGCCATGGGCCGGGTGTCCGGTGCTCAGATCAAGGCTACCGGTTGCAACATGGCCTTCGCTCCCGTGGTGGATATCACCTACAACTGGGAGTGTGAAGAAGTGCTGTCCCGGGCCTACGGCAACGATCCGGAGCTGGTAGCCCGGATGGGCAAGGCCTATATGGATGGTATCCATGAGACCGAGGGCGTATACAGCTGCGCCAAGCATTTCCCCGGAAATGGCCAGGACTACCGGGATGCCCACATGTCCAACAACGTCAACCATTTTGGTCATGACAAGTGGATGGCTACCTACGGTCATGTCTACAAGACCCTCATCGATGGCGGTCTGGATGCCATCATGGGCGGCCATATCCTGATGCCGGAATATATGCAGGAGATCAATCCGGACATCACCGCCGATACCATCATGCCCGGCACTCTGTGCAAGGAGATCATGACAGACCTGCTCCGTGGAGAGCTGGGTTTCAACGGTATGGTAGTCACCGATGCTTCCCACATGGTGGGCATGACCAACCGGATGAAACGGGCGGACATGCTGCCTGCCGCCATCAATGCCGGCTGTGACATGTTCCTGTTCTTCAACGATCCCGACGAAGACTATAACACCATGCTCAATGCCTATCGCAATGGTGTGATTTCCGAAGAGCGGATGGTGGAAGCACTGACCCGGATCCTGGGCCTGAAGGCTGCCAAGGGCATGCACAAAAAGGTAAAGGAAGAACTCTGCGGTACCGATGAGGAGCTGGCCGCTGCCCTGAATAACCCCGAGTTCAAGACCATTGCCCCCGCCATCTCCAAGGATGCCCTGACCCTGGTCAAGTATAAGGACGAAGGCGTTCTGCCCCTGAGCCCCGAAAAGACCAAGCGGGTGATGATCGTTAATGTCAAGGGTCCGGAGAGTCCCATGGGCAAGCTGGCTGCCATGGCCATGGGCGGCGGTAAGGCAAAGAAGTCTCCTGCGGAGAGATTCTGCGACAAGCTGAAGGAAAAGGGCTTTGATGCCTTTATCTATGAATCTCCTCTGGACAAGATGATGAAGGAAGTGGCAGAGGGCAAGCCCTTCAATCTGAATCTGTATTTTGCCGGTAAGAATGCCATCTCCGACTTCGTTTCCGGTATGGACATGGTCATCACGTTCTTTGACGTAGCCAACGGCCATCCCGTCTTTGGCATGTCCAAGGGCGGCGGTGAGATCCCTTGGTATGTCCACGAAGTACCTGTTGTGGGTATTTCTGTGAATAAGCCCACCATGCTGGCAGATACGCCTATGCTGCGCACCTATATCAACACTTACGATTCCAACGAGGATACCATGGACGCCCTGGTGGAGGCTCTGCTCACCGGTCCCGAGGCCTTTAAGGGCAGCGATCCCATCGATTCCTACTGCGGTATGTTCGATACCCACATGTAATGGTGGAAGAGGAAGCAAAGTATGTCGATTTTTGATTCCTTTGAAAAAAAGTACGAGTATCTGGTGTGTGTAGACTCTGATGGTTGCGTCATGGATACCATGAACTGCAAGCATTTCCACTGCTTTGGCCCCTGTATGGTCAAGCAGTGGAATCTGGAGCAGTGGCAGGAGGAAATCCTGAAACGCTGGAATGAGATCAACCTGTTCTCCATGACCCGGGGCATCAATCGCTTCAAGGGGCTGGCCATTGCCCTGAAAGAGATCAACGAAACCTATACTGCCATTGCCGGTATTGACGTGCTGTGCCACTGGGCGGAAACGGCTCCGGCCCTGTCCAATGCTGCTGTGGAGCAGGCGGCGCAGGAGCAGACCGACCCTCAGGGAAAAGAAATTCTGCAAAAGGCACTGAGCTGGTCGAAGGCTGTCAATGCCGCCATTGTGGAGCTGGACGAAAGCTTGAAAATTCCCTATGATGGGGCAAAAGAAGGTCTGGCCGTTGCGCATGCCTTTGCGGATGTGGCCATGGTATCTTCTGCCAACCGGGATGCGGTGGAGGAAGAATGGGGAAAGTTTGGCCTTCTGGAACATACGGATATCGTCCTTGCCCAGGATGTGGGCTCCAAGGCCGCCTGTATCCGGGAAATGTTGCGTTTCGGCTATGAGCCGGAAAAGGTACTGATGATCGGCGATGCCCCCGGCGACTGTGATGCAGCAGAAAAAAATGGGGTCTTTTACTATCCCATTCTGGTAAACCATGAAAAGGAAAGCTGGGATGAAGCCGTTGCCACCGCTTATGGCAAACTACAAAGCGGTGATTATGCCGCCTATGGCAGGGAAATGAAGGAAAAATTCCTGCACAATCTGGGCGGCGAATGACAAAAGCAGGGGCTGCCGCTTTCCGTGGCAGCCCATTTTCCAAGGAGGAACCTGATTATGAAACACATCCATATCCCGGTGCCTGGTGCCAAAGAAGCCACATTGGAAGGCTTCCTTCTGGACTGCGACATCAAACTGGGCCAGTTTACCGACCGTCCTGCCATTGTGGTATGTCCCGGCGGCGGATATATGTACTGTTCTCCCAGAGAGGCGGAACCCGTTGCCTTGGCTTACAGCGCCAGAGGTTTTCACACTTTCATCCTTCGCTACAGCGTTGGCTGGGATGCCGGGGGATTTGCACCGCTGAAAGAGCTGTCCTGGGTCATCGGCTATCTGCGGGAAAATGCGGAAAGCTGGCACATCGATCCGGAAAAGATCGTCACCTGCGGTTTTTCCGCCGGTGGCCATCTGGCACTGGCCGGAGGATTGCTGGCTGAGAATAAGCCCAATGCCATGATTCTGGGGTATCCTGCCGCATCTGCACCCAAAATGCCGGGAGCTGACTTCATGCTGAAACTGCTGGAGGGCAGGGAAGACGTCACGGAAGCAGATGCTGCCAAGTATGATCTGGTGAGTCAGATCACCAAAGATGCCCCGCCGGTATTCCTGACGGCGACCTCGGAAGATCTTTTGACGGGCTACGGCGCACTGCCCATTGCCCAAAAGTATAGCGCACTGGGAAAACACTATGAGCTGCACATTTTCCAGTATGGACCCCACGGCTATGCCCTGGGCAACGAAGTCAGTGCCGATGGCAGCATCCAGAACTATAACGAATCCTATGCCCAGTGGCTGGAGCTAAGTGTCCAGTGGCTCCACAGAACGTTGGGTAAGCCGGAGCTGGTGGATAACAACACCAGTATGCTGGTCAAACATATGAAAAAGCTGGGCTTCCTTCCGGAAACTGCTGAGGATAAACCGCTGCTGTAAGGCAAATGCACTGCTGTACAAATGGGAAAGCATGTGCTATAATTATTTTATGCTTACCTTTGGAAAGGCAGGAATCGACCTGTGAAGAGAAAGAATTTTGGAAAATACGTATTGGCATTGGGCATCAGTGTTTTTCTGGCGCTGGTTCTGCTGATTTTGACGGCTTTTACCCCCCAGAAGCGCATCGTGGATAACCTGAAGCAGTCTATGGACCTGCTCCATGGGGAAGGGGTATACCCCTTTATGGGGGACTACAGCGATTCCGCCTGGCTGGATAACTTTACGGATGTGCTGATGCTGATGGAAAGTGCCGCCACCAATGACGATTACCTGGGCTCCGTACTGACCAACCCGGTCTATGTCTATGATGAAGCCGGGGCTGATGTGGTAGAGCTGCTGGAATGTTATCTCAACGGTATGCCCCATGACAGCGTGGGCTATTACGTCCGCTACTGGATGGGTTTCCGGGTGCTGCTGCGGATCGCCCTGACATTTTTGAGCTATTTCCAGATTCGGCGGTATCTGGCCATTGTCTTCTTTGCCCTGTTTGCAGCGGTGATGTGCAGCATTGCCAAACGGGTGGATGGGAAGCTTGCCTTCCTGTTTGCCATGAGTGTGGCACTGGTCAGACCTTACATCATTGTCAACAGTATGCAGTATTGCTGTTGCTTTTTTATCATGCTTCTGGCCATGCTGTTGGTGCCGAAGATCCACGCACACCCCAAATGGGAAGGCCTATTCTTCTTTGAGATCGGCATTGTGACCATGTACTTTGACTTCTACACCGTGCCCCTCATCACTGTGGGGTTCCCGCTGGTATATTTGTTTGCCCTGAAGAAACAGGCGGGGCAAACCCTTTCCTGCAAGGAACTGTTCCGGAATCTGCTGCTGTGGTTGGCCGGTTACGGCCTGATGTGGCTGGCAAAACTGACCCTGACCAGTCTGCTGACGGATGTGGATGCTCTGGGCAACGGATTGCAAGCCCTCTTTGGCCGGCTGGGCGTAACAAAAACCGATGGTTTGGAGGAATACTACAGTCTCTCCCTTGCCATGGAACGACTGGGAAGTGCCATTTTCTGCGACGCTGAAGGAAAAGTCATTTATCTGGCTGTGCTGGTTTTCTGCGTTGCCGGATCCCTGGTTGCCGCATTCCGCAGAAAGGTAACGGGAAAGCAGGCTCTGGCACTGCTTCCGCTGGCAGTGCTGGCATTACTGCCCTTCGGCTGGTTCCTGGTTACGATCCAGCCACTGGCTATGCACCATTATTTCCAGTACCGAAACATTACCCTGACCTATTGGGCAGCAGGGGCCTTTGGATATTTCCTGCTGATGCAACCAGAAGAGAAATAAAAAACAGGTGTGCCTATAAAGCACACCTGTTTTTTGATTACCCATCAGCGAATATCATTAGCGTCAAATGGATCGCCGCACTGGGGGCAGAATTTTGGGGGATGTCGGGGATCTTCCGGTTCCCAGCCGCACTTGTCGCAGGCGTAGAGGGGTTCTGCCTCCGGCTTTTTGGCACCGCATTCCGGGCAGAACTTCCCACGGTTGACACTGCCACAGCGGCATACCCAGCCCTGGGGGCTTCCGCATTCCGGGCAGAATTTACCGGTATTTACGGTACCGCACTTGCATGTCCAGCTGTTGGCGGAGGAGGCAGGGGAAGCGGGGGAGTCGGTGGCAGCCTGCTGGCCCATCTGATACAGGGCGTTGGCATCGAATCCACCGGTAGCCTGGGCCATATTCATGCCCATGAACCCGGTCATGGCACCACCCTTGTTCCCGGCAGCGGTTTTCATGGCCTCTGCCTGGGCCTGCACCATATGGGCGGCGGCCATATTGGGATTGCGGAACACGGCGGACTTTTGCAGTTCCTTCAACGTTGCCTCATCTTCTGCGGAAGCGGTGACGGAATTGACACCTACCGTCACAACGGAAATGCCCCGGAGTTTCTGCCACTTGGCAGACAGCACTTCGTTCATAGCCTCTGCCAGTTCCATGGTATGGCCGGGGAGGGCAGAATAACGGATGCCCAGGCTGGAGATTTTGGCAAAAGCGGGCTGTAAGGCAGTGAGAAATTCGGATTTCAGCTGACCATCCAGCTGATCCCTTCGATAATCCCAAGCGACGTTGCCGCAGACATTCCGGTAGAAGGCAATGGGATCGGTGATCTTATAGGAATAGCTACCATTGCAGCGGATGGAAACATCCATATCCAGCCCAATATTGGCATCCACCACCCGAAAGGGAATGGGTGCGGGGGTACCGTATTTGTTGCCGGTGATCTCCTTCAGATTTACAAAGTAGACCCGCTGATCCTTTCCGGTGCCACCGCCAAATCCGATGCGGCGGTTCCAGAGTTCCCAGGATTCCTGCAAACTGTCTCCCAGGTCACCGGTGAAGACGGAGGGTTCACTGGAAGCGTTCCAGGTGTAGGCGCCCGGCTCTGCGGTGAATTCCACGATGGCTCCCTGCTCCACGATCATCATGCACTGACCTTCATTCACCGCTATGACAGAACCGTTGGAAATAATGTTGTCACTGGCATGGCTGCTGCGGCCTTTGGCTTTCAACTGACCCTTGCAGACCAGAACATCGGCATCCATGCTGTCGCAGTAAAAATATTCCTTCCATTGATCGGCAAAAATGCCCTTGGCGCTGTTCAGCGCCGCTTTGATCAGACCCATAATGGTACTCCTTTCGTATCTTAAAACTTACCGCCACCACCGCCGTGGCTTCTGCCACCGGAACTGTGGTGGACACTGCTGCCGCCACCGGAATGATTTTGGGGTTCCGGCTTCCGGGTTTTGGTGACGTTGCTGTACAGGAACATATCCTGATTGCGGAGCAAGCGGAAACTGCCTCGGTTCAGATAGCCGGAAGCGCTGCGCTGGGGCCGCTTGCTGTTCATGCTGAATGCCATGGCCCCAACACTGATAACGGCGATCACCAGTCCAAGGATGATGGACAGGGTAAGATCCGGGGAAGCAGATCCCCTGTAATGGATCACATTTTCCCGGTCACCGTGGTAAAAGTTGCCGTTCTGGCTGCTGTAGCCATCCACGGGAGAACCGTTTTTGTAGGCATCCAGGTAGTCCAGAAGGGCATTCAGGAAGGTCCTGACACCGATGGCATAGCCGATCTGCAAACCGGAGACCAGTTCTTCGCCCAGCTGCTGGATGCCATAATCCGTCAGGGCATAAATAGCATCGCCGCAGGTGGAAAGATACCAGTCCCGCTCCTCCATGGAGATCAGCAGGAGCATACCGCTGGCATCGTCCCCCTGACCATAACCCTTGGCATTATAGTAGTCATCGGCATAGTCCTGGGGGGATTTCCCTGAGAGGGTGTTTTCCGTGAGGATCACCACATCCATCCCATATGTATCTGCGATGGATTTGGCCTGTGTTTCCAGCTGGGATGCTTCCTCCGCAGTGAAAAGACCGGCATGGTCCACGACCCGTGGCAGTTCCTCTGCTGCCAAAACGGAGAACGGGATGCTGCACAGAAGCAAAAGCAGCAGGGAAACGGTAACAATTTTCTTTTTCATATCCGCCACCTCCTTACAGGAAGAGCCATTGCAGCAGGGTGACCAGAGCGGTTACCCCGGCAAAGATCCCGAAAAACCACCCGGCGGCCCGCTTATAGCTGATGGGGAAAGCACCGGTCATTTTTCCGGTCTGGCCGTTCATGGCGAAGGTGTAGAGCTTTCCCCGATACCGGGTGTTCAGCATCCACACCGGAAGCAACACATACCGGGCCTTGCTGTGGGAAATGTCCAGATGCTCCGATGCGGGGACCACCGTATGGTAACCAATGGTGGTTTGCAGCACCTCGTCCTGCAAAGACTGCCGGACCCGCTGCCGGACCCGCTCTTTTCCGTCCTCTGCTCCGACATCATATTTATCCGCAAAAAAACCGGCCAGATACGCAGTATCAAAGTCTGTAAGCTTTTGGTAGTCGAACGGTTCAATGGATTCCATGAAAGTATCGTCCATTTTGGCAGAGCCGTCTGCCGGAATGCCGGTGAAGGCGGCACAAGCCGTCCTGCGCAGAAGAAAATGGTCGGTTTTGGTATAATCATACCGCTGGTCAGACCAGCGCCGGATCCGGGTGGCCCGGTATTGGCTGTCCAGCTTTCCGGAACAGTCGTAAAGCCAGAAGGGAACATAGAGTCCCGTGATCTTTTCCAGCCGCTGTTGATCGGTAAAGAATTTGGGGAGCAGGGGTTTCCCTTTACAAAGCCGCAAAAAAGCGGCTTTGGCATCGTCTCTGGTGGTCTGGAAAGGGAGGACTCCGTCTGGTTTCAAAACGCCACGGAGTTGACTGGGGAAAATGGCCGGATTGTCGCAAAAGGGACAAAAGGAAGCGGCTGTGGTTTCCTCCGTGACGATCTCGCCACCGCAGGAGGGGCACTGAAAACTGTGAAGCCTTTTGCTGTCTGCCCATTCCGGAGGGGTTTCTTCCTCCCACTGAAAGGTATCTTCCTGCTGTTGCCCTTCGCTGTAGGCAACAACGGTGTCCAGGTCGAAGGTATTGTCGCAGTAGCTACAGGTCAGCTTCTGGCTGCCGGGAGTGAAGGAAAGTCCTGCGTTGCAACAGGGGCATTTATATTCCAGTGTTTTCTGTGTCTGTTCCATAGGAGACCTCCTCTCTATATGTAAGTAGTATAGCACAAAGGCATGAAAACTGCGATAGGAAAAATGATTTTTCTGTTTACAAAAAACTGTTTTCGATGTATGATGATTGCAGGAAAATTTGGGTATTTTAACAAAAGGAGAAATATATGCTGGATATTGTCATGCGTGCCGGGTGCTTTGTGGGAATTATTCTGCTGGGATACTTCCTCAAGCGCATCGGCTTTTTTAAAGATGAGGATTTTACGGTTTTATCCAAGATCACCATCCGCATTACCTTGCCCTGTACCATTATCACGAGCTTTGCCGGAAAAAGCATCGATCCGGCCATGCTGAGCCTGACGGCCATTGCCATCGGCTGCGGATTCGTCTACATCGGCATTGGGTATTTTGTCAGCCGCCGAAACGGCAGGGAACAGCAGGCCTTTGAAATGCTGAACCTGGCGGGATATAACATCGGCACCTTCGTGATCCCCTTTGCTCAGAGCTTTCTGGGATCTCTGGGTGTCATTGCGGTGAGCCTGTTTGATACCGGCAATGCGGTGATCTGCCTTGGCGGTGCCTACAGTCTGGCCTGTATGGTCAAGGACGGAGGGGGATTTTCTTTCAAGCGCATCGGAAAAGCGCTGGCGACCTCGGTGCCCTTTGTCTGCTATGTGACCATGCTTATGATGAACCTGCTGTCGTTGCAGGTGCCCCAGTTTGTGCTGAGTTTTGCGGGAATCGTGGGCAACGCCAATGCCTTTATGGCCATGCTGATGATCGGCGTGGGATTCCGGCTGGAAAAGAACAGCAGCCAGGCAAAGCGGATCTTGCGGATGCTGGCTGTCCGTTATGGCGTTGCCACCATCTTTGCCCTGATCTTCTATTTTGTGACGCCCTTTGCTCTGGAAGTCCGGCAGGCACTGGTGATCCTGGCCTACAGCCCCATCGGTTCTGCGGTACCGGGCTTTACCGGGGAGATGAAGGGGGATGTGGGCCTGTCCAGTGCCCTGAACTCCATGGCCATCGTCATCAGTATCGTCATTACGGTGATCCTCCTGGCGGTAATGCTGTAAAAAATCAAAATCAATACATTCTTCGTTATTTTTGACAAATTTGCGATATAAAAATTGGCAGAATGCCCAGCGGCTTCCCAAAAAAAGGAAAGGCCATTGGCAAACCGCTGGAATTGTCGAAATCTGCAAAAATCCAGTGGAAGTTTTCGGGGGAGTATGCTATACTATCCTTGCAAGTATGCGTTTTGCGTATCCCTATTTTATTTTTCCGTAGGATCTACAATTATGTTGTGATGGAGGAGAGAAAAAATGTCCACTAACAGCGTCACCCCCTCGGAGTTTTTCAGCCCTGATACCCAGGTAGCCAATCTGGCTTTGATCGCCTGCCCCGGTGCGGAGGAACTGACCCAGCGGATCGATGGTCACCTGCGTGCATGGGCCAAGGAAGTTGGCATTGAGAAAGAAAGCTTTATCATTGATTGCGCCTGCCCCCGTTTCCAGAGCGGCGATGCCAAGGGCCTGGTAAAGCAGTCCGTCCGCGGCGACGATATTTTCCTTGTGGTCGATCCCGGCAATTACAGCCTGACCTACAATCTGTTCGGTGTGGAGAACCACATGTCTCCCGATGACCATTTTGCCAATCTGAAGCGTCTGATCCAGGCCGTTGCCGGCCGTGCCCATCGAATGACCGTAATCATGCCCAGCCTCTATGGCGGCCGTCAGCATCGCCGCATGGTCCGGGAAAGCCTGGACTGTGCCGTGGCATTGCAGGAGCTCCAGAGCATGGGCGTGCAGAACATCATCACCTTCGATGCCCATGACCCCCGGCTGATGAATGCCGTTCCCCTGATGAGCTTTGACAACGTCATGCCCACCTATCAGGTGCTGAAGACCCTGCTGAAGCACATGCCGGAACTGAGCTTTGACAAGGATCACTTCATGGTCATCAGCCCGGATGAAGGTGCTATCAGCCGTAACATGTATTTCTCCAGTGTTTTGGGCTGTAACCTGGGTATGTTCTACAAGCGCCGGGACTACACCCGTGTGGTCAATGGCCGTAACCCCATCGTTGCCCATGAGTATCTGGGCGAAAGCGTGGAAGGCAAGACCGTCTTTATTGCCGATGATATCATTGCCTCCGGCGAAAGCATGCTGGAAGTGGCCCGGGAGCTGAAAAAGCGTGGTGCCAAGCATATCATTGCCAACGCTACCTTCCCTCTGTTCACCAGTGGTCTGGAGAAGTTTGACGCTGCCGTGGCGGAAGGCACGCTGACCGCCGTGCTGGGCACCAACCTGACCTACCGCAAGCCTGCCCTGCTGGAGCGGGACTGGTACTTCGATGTGGATTGCTCCAAGTACTGTGCCTACTTCGTGGCTGCCATTAACCACGAAATGAGCGTTTCTTCCATCTGCGATCCCATCAAGAAGATCGAAGCTCTGCTGAGTAAGCGTAAATAATGGATTTTATAAAAAAGCTGCGTTTTCCAAAGGAAAACGCAGCTTTTTTATCGATATTACAGCTCCGCTTTGGCGGCTTTCAGGGCCTGGGCCAGCTGATCGGGGCAGGAGGTGCTCTTCATGCCGCAGGTGACACCTTCCACCCGGGAGATGACCTCATCGATGTCCATACCTTCCACCAGTTTGCCGATGCCTTTCAGGTTGCCGTTGCAACCGCCCACAAACTGAACATTTTTTACCTTGTTGTCTTCGATGTCAAAATAGATCATCTGAGAGCAGGTGCCCTTGGTTTTGTACTGATACATAGGATAAATTCCTTTCTCTACTGTAGATTTTATACAATGATGTCTGCCAGTGTTGCGCCCACAAGATCCACCAGAGGCTCCGGGGGAACACACATCTGGTGCCCTCTGGCACCGGCGGAAATGGCAATTTCGTCCCAGAGCAGGCAGGTTTCGTCAAATGTGGTGGGATACTTTTTCTTCATGCCCACGGGACTGCATCCGCCCCGGATGTAACCGGTCAGCCCAAGCAGCTCCTTAACGGGAACCAATTCCATGCTCTTGTCATCCGCTGCCCTGGCGGCCTTCTTCAGGTCCAGCTCGCAGCACACAGGAATACAGAAAACGTGGATGCCATGTTTACTGCCCCTGGCTACCAACGTTTTGAACACCTGCTCCGGCGGCATGCCGATGGCCCTGGCGGCGTGGTTGCCGTTGAGGTCATTTTCATCGAAGGCATATTCCTCCGCCCGGCAGGGGATCCCGGCCTGCTGCACCAATCGGACAGCGTTTGTTTTTGTTGCCATATTATCACCGTAAAATATTATACGACAAATGGAATCTTCTTGCAAGAGTGAATTATGGCAAACAATCGGGTTATCCTAAGGAAAAAACCAGGAGGAATGGCTATGGACAACAGCGCGGACATGAAAAAGCAGGAGCAGGAACAAATCATTGAACTGGGCTCTGATATTACCAAGAGCAGCAAAGGGAACATTTATACCCTGACCATCATCGGTCAGGTGGAAGGCCATCAGGTGGCACCGGAGACGGTGAAAACCACGAAATACGAACATGTTCTACCCCTTCTGGCGGGAATCGAGGAAAGCGAGGATATCGACGGACTTTTGCTCCTGCTCAATACCGTAGGCGGCGATATTGAGGCGGGGCTTGCCATTGCAGAAATGATCGCAGGCATGAAGAAACCCACCGTATCTCTGGTACTGGGGGGAGGCCACTCCATCGGCATACCCCTGGCGGTCTGTACCAAGCGCTCCTTTATCACGCCCACTGCCAGCATGACGGTGCATCCGGTGCGGATGACGGGGTTGGTGGTGGGAGCGCCCCAGACTTTCCGGTATTTCCAGCGGATCCAGGAGCAGATCGCTGATTTCGTTACCGCAAATTCCCGGATCAGCCGGAAGGACTTTGAGCACTATATGATGGCTACGGGAGAAATGGCCACGGATGTGGGTACCATCCTGTACGGAAAAGAAGCGGTATCCTCTGGTCTCATCGACCGGCTGGGAGGTCTGAGCGATGCACTGGCTACCCTGCATAAGATGATCGAAAAGCAGAAAACATGAAACTGCCTTTGGCCGGGATCCCATTTTTGGGGGTTCCGGCTATTTCCGGAGCAAAGCAGAAATAGTACTGGAAATTCTCTTGGTTTTATGATATTATAAACTGTAAAGTTTTGCAAAAGGAGGGTCAGACTTGGATCTGAACTGGTTACATAGTCTGCTTTATGGCTTTATCTCAGGCATTGCGGAGATCCTTCCGGTTTCCGCGGAGGCCCATCAGGTATTGCTGTTGAAATTTTTGGGTGCCAAGGGAAGTCTGGATCTGATGAATCTGATGATCCACCTGTCCGTTTTTGGGGCGCTGTATTATAGTGCCCAGTCCCATTTGACCCGGATGCGCCGGGCCCGGGCGCTGGCACGGGTTCCCAAGAAAAAGAGAAAGCGTCCCCTGGATACCCGGAGCCTGATGGACTGGAGCCTGCTGAAAACCATGCTCCTGCCTGCCATTTTGGGGGTATACCTGTATCAGTATGCCCGGGAACCGCAGCAGAAGCTGTTCTGGGTGGCGATGTTGCTGTTTATCAACGGCATCATTTTGTATGTGCCCCAGTTCTTGCCTGGCAGCAACAAGGATTCCCGAACCCTTTCCCGGGTGGAAGCGTTGCTGATGGGTCTGGGTGGAACGGCTTCTGTATTGCCCGGCATTTCCGCAGTGGGTTGCGCCATTTCCATTGGCTCGGTTTGCGGTGTGGAGCGGGAATTCTGCCTGAACATGGCACTGATGATGAATATGGCCATGACTGCCGGAATGGCCATTTATGACATTCTGGCGCTGATTGCTGGAGGCTTGGGAACGATTTCCTTCGGGATCGTTCTGCGGTATCTGTTCAGTGCCGGTGCGGCCTTTGGCGGTACGGTTCTGGGCGTGCGCATTATGCGGTACTTATCCAAAGAACACGGCTATGGCTTTTTCAGTGTTTACTGCTGGGGGCTGGCGTTGTTTACCTTTGTATTGAATCTCATGGCGTAAAGGAGGGAAAACCATGGCAAAGAAAAAAACTTCCAGCCAGGCGGAAAAAATCGTCACCGGTGTGAAGAAAACCTCTGCCGGGAATTCCGGTGCCAAAACCACAAAAAAGTCATCCGGAAAAAAGGCACCTGCTCCCGCAAAAAAGCCGCCAAAGGTCAATACGGAATACGATCCCCCGATCTCCAACAGTGCCATGGCAGCCATCGTCAGCTTTTTGCTGTTTGTTCTCTTTTTGGTCATTGCTGTGAAGCCGGAGGGGGCACTGCTGATGGTGGTTCGTTCCATTGTGATGGGACTGATGGGCCAGGCAGGATTTTATTTCTCCATTCCGGTGCTGTTTTATCTGTTTCTCCTTCACGGCTTTGGCCGGAAAAAAGCTGTGCATATGCGAAGCACCTGTGCGCTTGCGTTTTTGCTGTTCTGCGGTATGCTTTATCACCTCGTTGTGGGCGGTGAGATGCCTGCGGGGGGTGTGGATGCGGTGGTGCAACTGTACACCGGCGGCATTCAGGGAAGCACCGGCGGTGTGATCTGCGGTGGACTGGCAGCACTGCTGCTGTGGGGCTGCGGTACGGCCCTTTCCTATCTCATTACGATCCTGGGCGTGGTGCTGATGCTGCTGTATGCCATGGGCATTACCATTCCCAGCATTATCCGGGCCATCGCCAACCGGCCCAGAGTGGAGTGGGAAGAGGAGGATGAGGACGATTATATTGAGCCCGCGGCCATCGTCGTCAATCACATCGCCAACAAGCAGATTGAGCACAAACGTCAGAAACGGCAGCTGGCGAAACAGACAGCGGCACAACCCGTTGCCGATGTGATTCCGGAACAGCTTCCCGCCAAAGAGCAGCCTGCGCTGCCTGTGGAGCAGCAGCCGGAAGCCCCGGCAGATCCGGATCCCGTCAAGCAGGTGCCCGGAAAGGGTGCTGCTTTTATGAACCGGATCGATACGGAGATCAGCGCTCCTCTGGCAGGTACTGCGGAATATGTAAAGGAACCCACCCCGGATGTGTTCGCAGATGAGGAACAGGGGGAACCCTTTGACGACCGGGATTTTCCTGCAGATAATCCCGTGGGCATGCCGGAACTGAAACTCCCTGTGGCTTCTGCACTCAAGGCAAAAGTCAAAAAGCCCGCAGCGAAACCGGAACCGGCAGAAGAAAGCAGCGAAAAGGTGACGGCCAAAGATACCGCAAAATCCGCCAAACAGGTGGCAGCGGAGATTGCCGTGAACCAGTCCCGGCAGACACCGGAATACTGCTTCCCGCCGCTGGATCTGCTGAAAAGCCCCACCCGGGGTGGCACCGACGGTACCGATGAAATGCGGGAGAATTCCCGCCGTCTGAATGAGACTCTGGCAAGCTTCAATATCGATGCCCACATAATCAACGTGACCCGGGGCCCCAGCGTTACCCGCTACGAAGTGGAGCTGGACAAGGGGGTACGGCTCAGTAAGATCACCGGTTGCGCCGACGATATTGCATTGAGCCTGGGTGCTTCCGGTGTCCGGATCGCTGCCGTTCCGGGGAAAATCTCCGTGGTGGGCATCGAGGTGCCCAACCGCAGTGTGACTACGGTATCTCTGCGGGAAGTCATTGATTCCAATGCCTTTGCCAGCGCCAAGTCCAAGACTTCCATAGCCCTGGGCAAGAGCATTGATGGAAACAGCGTGGTGGGCAATATTGCAAAAATGCCCCACCTGCTGATTGCCGGTACCACCGGTTCCGGTAAGTCCGTGTGTATGAACTCCATCATCATCAGCCTGCTGTACAAGGCCGGGCCGGAAGATGTGAAGCTCATTATGGTGGACCCCAAGATGGTGGAACTGGGCATTTACAACGGCATCCCCCAGCTGCTGATCCCCGTGGTCACCGACCCCAAGAAGGCCGCCGGTAGCCTGCAATGGGCCGTGACGGAAATGCTGCGGCGGTATAAAATGATGTCTGACCTGGGCGTGCGGGATCTGGAATCCTACAACAGCATCATCGTTAATGAAGAAAATGGCCAGAAGCTGCCCCAGGTGGTCATTATCATTGATGAGCTGGCTGACCTGATGATGGTTGCCGCCAAGGAAGTGGAAGATTCCATCTGCCGCATTGCCCAGATGGGCCGTGCCGCCGGTATGCACCTGATCATTGCCACCCAGCGGCCTTCCGCCAATGTGATCACCGGCCTGATGAAGGCCAACATTCCTTCCCGAATTGCCTTCTCCGTGGCCTCCGCTATGGAATCCCGGATCATTCTGGATACCATGGGCGCCGAAAAGCTGGTGGGCAAGGGAGATATGCTCTATGCACCCATTGGCAGCGGTAAGCCTCTCCGTGTCCAGGGCTGTTTTGTTACCGATGGGGAAGTGGAAGCGGTGGCCGAATATGTAAAGGAACACTATGTTGCGGACTACAACGAAGAAGTTCTGAACGAAATCGAAAAGAAGGCCCAGCAAACCGGAAGCAAGAAGAGCCCCAGTGTTTCTGACCCGGATCCCAGCGCAGAAGAGCTGGAAGGGGATGAGATGCTCCCGGCAGCGGTGGAGGTTATACTGGAAACCGGACAGGCTTCCGTCTCCATGCTCCAGCGGCGGCTGAAACTGGGCTATGCCCGGGCGGCCCGGATCGTGGATGAAATGGAAGAAAAGGGGATCGTCGGCCCCTTCCAGGGCAGCAAACCCCGTTCCATTCTCATCACCAAAGAGCAATGGAAGGCCAAACAGGGTGGTCAGCCAGATCAGATGGATTTTGACGATCTGGAAGACTTTGACCCTGTTCCGGAAGAACTGGATTAACGCAAAGAACCCCCGGCTTAAGCCGGGGGTTTTGGTGTCAGGAAAGACTTTTCGCCAGATCCAAAATGGCATTGGCGGCGGATTCCTTGGATTGCAGGGGGAGTTCTGTGACAGATTCTTTGGTAATAACGGTGATGACGTTGGTATCCACACCGAATCCGGCACCTTCTACTTTGAGATTGTTGGCACAAATCATGTCCACGTTTTTCTTTGTCAGCTTGGCTTTGCTGTTTTCCAGCATGTTCCGGGTCTCCATGGAGAAACCGCAGATGATTTGCCCTTCCCGCTTGTGCTCGCCAAGATATTTCAGGATGTCCTGCGTGCGTTGCAGGGGAATGGACATGTCACCGTCCATTTTCTTGATTTTATCATCGGCATAACGGATGGGGGTGTAATCCGCCACGGCGGCGGCTTTGAAAATAAAGTCGGCTTCCGGTGCGTTTTCCTTCACGGCTTCAAACATATCCGCGGCAGAAGTAACGGGAATGACCCGGACAAAGGGGGGCGGCACAATGGATACGGGGCCGGATACCAAGGTGACCTCGGCACCCCGGAGCATGGCCATTTTGGCAATGGCGTAGCCCATTTTTCCGGTGGAGTGGTTGGTCAGATACCGGACAGGATCCAGTGCTTCCTGGGTAGGCCCGGCGGTGACCAGAACGTTCTTCCCAGCAAGATCCTGAGGTAGCGCCAGATGGCGCAGAATGTGCTGCATCAGATCCTCCGGTTCCGGCATTTTGCCTTTTCCCACAGCTCCGCAGGCCAGACGGCCGCTGGCAGGCTCGATGACTTCCCAGCCATAGCGGCGGAGAATGTCCAAATTGTCCTGGGTCACCGGGTTTTCGTACATGTTGGTGTTCATAGCCGGGGCAATGAGTTTGGGACACTTACAGGCCAGAATGGTGGTGGTGAGCATATCGTCGGCCAGTCCATGGGCTAATTTTGCGCAGACATTGGCGGTAGCCGGAGCCACGATCACCAGATCCGTCCGCTGGGCCAGAGAAATATGCTCCACCTGATGGCTGAAATTCCGGTCAAAGGTATCCACCATGGTCCGGCGGCCGGTGAGCTGCTCGAAGGTCAGAGGGGTAATGAATTTTGTGGCATGTTCCGTCATGACCACTTCCACGGCAGCGTGTTGCTTCACCAGTGCAGAAGCCAGAGCCGCAGCCTTATAGGCGGCAATGCCGCCGGTAACGCCCAAAAGGACGGTTTTTCCTTTCAGCATAATGATTCCTCCTTGCTTTTTTGTTATTATAGCTATTTTCCGGGAAACTGTAAAGCATTCTTTTTGCTTGCAAATGGCTATCGGCCTTGGTATAATATCACCGGAGTTTTTATGGCTCCCAAATATGCGCTGTATCCTTTTTGGAAAGGAACGGCAGCTGGAGGTAACAGAATATGAAAACAAATAGACGGGATACCCGCTCCATGGCTATGCTTGCCATGCTCTGTGGCATCCTTGTGGTTATGGGAGTCACCGGCATCGGATTTATTCCGCTGCCGGTCATCAAGGCGACCACCATGCACATCCCGGTGATTTTGGGGGCCGTTCTCTTGGGGCCTTCCGCCGGTGGGGTTCTGGGCTGCGTTTTTGGCCTTTGCTCCATTTGGGCAAATACCACCACGCCGGGATTGCTGGCCTTTGCCTTTTCTCCATTTATGACAACGGAAGGGGTTATTGGTGCCCTGAAGAGCCTTTGGATCGCACTGGGGTGCCGAATCCTGTTCGGTCTCATTGCCGGATGGATTTGGAAACTGATGAAGAAACTGAACTTTCAGGACTACATCGCCCTGCCCGTTACGGCAGCGGTGGCGACGATCTGCCATACGGTTCTTGTCATGGGAAGCATCTATCTGCTTCTGGCTCAGCAATATGCCAATGCCAAGAATGTGGGCATCACGGCGGTATTCGGCCTGATCATGGGCACTGTGACTGCTTCCGGCATTCCGGAGGCCATTGCCGCGGCCATTTTGGTAACGGTTCTGGGCAAGGCGCTGATAAAGCTCGTAGCCCGGATGAAAAAACGGTAAGGAGACAAACTATGCTGCTGGCAATCGATATTGGCAATACCAATCTGGTAATGGGTTGCATCGAAAACGACAAAATTCTTTTTAAGGCCCGAATCGCCACCGACCGTCTGCGAACTTCCGACCAGTACGGCGTGGAGATCAAAAACATGCTGGAAGCTTACGGCGTGCAAATTCAGGATATTGACGATTGTATCATTTCTTCCGTTGTCCCGCCGGTGTTCAATTCCGTGCGGACGGGGGTCATCAAAATCATCGGCAAGCAGCCCATGGTGGTTGGCCCGGGTCTGAAAACCGGCCTGAACATCCATGTGGACGTACCCTCTCAGGTGGGTGCCGACCGGATCGTCATCGCTGTGGCTGCCCTGGCGGAATATCAGGCGCCCCTGATTTTGATGGATTTGGGTACCGCCACCACCATTGAAGTGGTGGAGCCGGGAAATGTGTATTTGGGCGGTGTCATCATCCCCGGCGTGAAGGTATCCCTGGAAGCTCTGACCAGCCGGGCTGCCCAGTTGCCGGGAATCAGCCTGGACAAACCCAAACACGTCATTGGCAAAAATACCGTGGACTGCATGCGCAGCGGCATGATGTACGGAACCGCCGCCATGCTGGACGGGCTCATCGAACGGATGGAGGAAGAACTGGGCCACAGCGCCACGGTGATCGCCACCGGCGGTATGGCGCAGTTTGTGACCCCGCTGTGCAAGCGGGAGATCATTCTGGAAAAGGATCTGCTTTTGAAGGGTCTGAACATCATCTACAAGAAAAATAAAAAATAATCCCCTGGCACCCCAGTCGGTTTTCCTGACTGGGGTGCCTTTGTTCTATCCGAGGTCAGAGGGGCATAAGGTATCCCAGGAGTGATGCAAATGATGTGTGCGTGGAAGGAACTGATCGCTATCTTACCCCCTTACCTTCGGCCAGAGGTGGACAGGCTGGGGAGGGAGACCCTGCAGGAGCTGCGTCTGCGGGTCAATTCGCCCCCGGAACTGGTGCTGGCCACCGGAAGAAACTATCTCTCAGGGATGCTGAAGCAGGAGGAACTGGATTTTGTCATCCAAACCGCCAGCCGGTATTCCCCCTGGGCCTGTGAAACATTGCGCTATGGATATTTGACCGGGCCGGGTGGCCACCGGATCGGAGTCTGCGGTGAGATGATTTCCCGGCAGGGGGAGGTGGAGGGGATCCGGAAAGCCCATTCGCTGTGCATCCGGGTTGCCAGAGATTTTCCGGGGATCTCCAGGAATTTGGGAGAATTGTCCGGCAATATTCTGATCCTTGGCCCGCCGGGCTCCGGGAAAACGACTCTGCTGCGGGATCTGATCCGGAATCTGTCCCGGCAGGGCCATGTATGTGTGGTGGATGAGCGGCAGGAACTCTTTCCGGAAGTTTTTTTCCGGGGCAATTTCGTAGATGTATTATCCGGTTGCGACAAGGCAACGGGGATGGAAATGTTACTGAAAACCATGGGCCCCGAAGCCATTGCCGTGGATGAGATCACATCGGAAACAGACTGCTGCGGCCTCCTCCGGGCAGCCAATTGCGGTGTCCGGCTTCTGGCCACGGCCCACGCCGGCAACCTGAAGGATTTTGAAAGCCGGGGCATTTATGAACCACTACGGAGGAAGCAATTGTTTGACCATATCGTTTTGTTGCGCAGAAACCAGACCTTTACGGTAGAAAGGATGACGATATGCACATAAAATGGCTGGGAGCCTGCCTGATTTTTCTGGGCTGCGGCGGTTGTGGCTGCTCCATTGCGGCATCTGCCAAACGGGAGGAGCGGTTGCTGACCCAGTTGGGACGGATCCTGGATTTTATGGAGTGGGAGCTGGAATACCGGCTGACCCCACTGCCGGAACTTTGCACCCTGGCAGCGGAGGAGACCAGCGGTGTTTTGCGGGATACCTTTCGCTCCCTGTCCCAGAAACTGACCCAGCAGTATGCCCCCAGCGCCGGAAGCTGTATGGGAGAGGTCTTGCAACAAACCACCCGCCTGCCGGGACGGATTCGGAGACATCTTGCCTATCTTGGCAGAAGCCTTGGCAGATTTGACTTACCGGGGCAGCTCAGCGGGATCCGGGCCGTCCGGAAAGCCTGCCGGGAAGATTTGACACGGCTGCATCAGAATTGGGAAGTGCGCCTGCGGAGTTATCAGACCCTTGGTTTCTGCGCAGGTGTGGCCCTGGTGATTTTGTTTGTTTGATTATGGAAATTGATTTGATTTTTAAGATCGCCGCCATTGGCATCATTGTCTCCATCCTCAATCAGGTGTTGGCCCGTTCCGGCCGGGAGGAGCAGGCCACCATGACCAGCCTTGCGGGGCTGGTGGTGGTCCTGATGATGCTGGCTCAGAAAATTGCTGATCTGTTTGATCTGGTAAAAAGCCTGTTTGAATTCTGATGGAACTGTTTTGGAAAGGGGTAGCAGCCCTGCTGGTGGCAGCCGTTCTGGGACTGACCATTTCCCGGCAGGAAAAAGATCTGTCGGTGCTGGTAGTCATGGCCGCCTGCTGCCTGGGCGCTTTGGCAGCGGCCAGCCTTCTGGAACCGGTTCTGGAACTGCTCCGTCAGCTGGAAAATCTGGCCAGTATCCGGGATGGCATGCTGGGTACGCTGACAAAATGTGCAGGGCTCAGCCTGGTTACGGAGATCGCCGGATTGATCTGCCAGGACAGTGGCAGTGCCTCCCTAGGAAAAACACTGCAAGTGCTGGGAACGGCAGCCATTCTGTATGTGGCAACCCCGCTGTTTACCAATGTATTGTCCCTGATCCAGGAGATTTTGTGTCATTTATGAAGCATTTGCCCATTGTGTTGATTTTATTTGCGGCGCTGATCGTGCCGGTAAAAGCGGTATCCGTGGAAGCGCCGAAGGTGCCCTCTTCCGGGGAAGCCTATATGCCGGAAACGGTACATTCTTTCGGAGAATCTCTGAAATCTATGGCGGGAAAGGTGCTTTCTCAGCTGCAGTCGGATTTTGGCTCTGCCATCCAAACGGGGCTGTCACTGCTGGCTGCTGCCATGTTGCTTTCCACGGTATCTGTCTGGAACGGAAAAGGAAATCTCCCCATAAAGCTGGTGGGGGCACTTGCGGGAGGGACACTGCTTCTGGGGAGCAGTCAAAATATGATCCGGCTGGCATCAGAAACCATTCAGGATCTGACGGATTACGGAAAACTCCTGTTTCCGGTGCTGACCACAGCCATGGCAGCCCAGGGCGGGGTGACGGCATCCACCTCCCTGTATGCCGGAACCATGGTATTGGATATTCTGCTGAGCCACTTTCTTTCCGGTCTCCTCCTTCCGGCGGTCCGTATTTTTCTGGCACTTGCCATAGCCGCCGCCGTTACCGGAGAGAAACTGCTGAAGCGAATGGGGGATTTTATCAAAAACAGCGTCAGCTGGAGTTTGAAGGTTTTGCTGACGGCCTTTACCTCCTATATGAGCATTACCGGCGTGGTCAGCGGTACCACGGATGCTGCGGCGCTGAAAGCCACCAAGGTCACCATTTCTTCAGTGGTTCCGGTGGTGGGGAGCATCCTGTCCGATGCTTCCGAAGCGGTGCTGGTCAGTACCGGTGTACTGCGCAATGCTGCTGGAGTATATGGACTTCTGGCCATATTTGCGGTGGTTCTGGCCCCCTTTGGAAAAATCGGCCTGCAATATCTGGTGTTGAAAGCTTCGGCATCGCTGTGCGCCCTCTTCGACGCTGGCGGATTACAGGAGATGGTGGAGGATGTATCCACAGCCATGGGGCTTTTGCTGGCTATGACCGGGACAGTATCTTTGCTGCTGCTCATCAGCACCGTTTGCTTCCTGAAGGAGGTGGGGTAATGGAGGAACTTCGCAGCTATATTCTGCGGATCGTTTCGGCGGCCATGATCGCCGGCCTGATCCTGGCCATTAGTCGCAGCAGCTCCCAATGGCCGGTCATCCGGCTGGTCTGTGGGGTGTTTCTCAGTGCGGTGGTATTGCAGCCCCTGTCCGGTGGAATTCCGGAAATCTCCCTGAACTGGACGGAAGACGCTACCCGGGAAGGAAACATGCTGGCGGATGCAGGCACACTGGCCACACAAAGGGCCATGGCGGATATCATAACCGGGGAACTGGAAGCATATATCTTGGACAAAGCGGCAGACCGGAATGTGTCTGTGGAAGCGGATGTGACACTGGATGCGGATCTGCTTCCGGCCAGAGTCATCATCCGGGGAACGGTTCCTGCTTCCGTAAAAGCGGAACTGGAGCAGCTTTTGGAGGAGGAACTGGGGATCCCAAAGGAGAATCAGACATGGACTGGATAGCGCAAAAGCAAAGGGCAGGGGAACTGCTGAAAAAGTACGGCAGCGTTGCACTGGTGGTTCTTGTCGGGATCTTTCTGCTTACCCTTCCAACGGAAGCATCAGAAGAGTCGGAAATAACTTCCGGTGTTTCTGCCAGGGCGGATCCCAAATTACAGGAGGAACTGGCGGAACTTCTGAGCAGTGTATCCGGTGCCGGAAAGGTGGAGGTGCTTCTGACTCAGGCTCAGGGAGAAGAAACGCTGTATCAGGAACAGCAGCGCATCTCCGGCAGCGAGACCAGCCGGGACACGGTGGTGCTCTCCGGCTCGGACAGAGGAGAGTTCGGCCTGATCCGGCAGGTCAATCCGCCGGTGTATCAGGGCGCGGTGATCCTGTGTCAGGGGGCGGACAGTCCCCAGGTAAAACTTGCCATGGTGGAAGCGGTGAAATGTGCCACCGGATTGACTGCAGACCGCATTACGGTTTTGAAAATGAAATGATTGGAGGCATTTTTATGAAGGTTTGGAAGAAGAACATGATCGCAGCGGCGGTACTGGTAACGGTTTGTGCCGGGATCTACGTCAATTGGCTGTATACGGAAGATACGGCTGCGGTGAGCCTGATGGATACCCTGGATGCAGAGAAAGTCATGTCCGATGAAGATCTGATCCTCAGCGAAGATATGGCTGCCATTTCCGCAGGGGAAGACGTGCAGACCACTGCCACGGATTATTTTGCCGCCGTACGGCTTTCCCGCCAGCAGGCAAGGGACAGTGCCGTAAATCTGCTTCAGGAGGCCATGGCCTATACCACCGCCGACGGTGGTAAGGAAGTGGAATCCGCCATGGAACTGGAGGATATCGTCCAGACAGCCCTCAGCGAAGCCCAGATCGAAAGTCTGATTATCGCCAAAGGTTATACCGATTGCGTAGCTTATATGTCCGGGGATGGTATTTCCGTTGCGGTCTCCTCTCCGGAGGGAGGGCTGCAACAGGCAGATGTGGCCGTCATTGCAGATATCATTATGAACCAGTCGGACTATGGTATGTCGGACATCCGGGTGGTGGAAGTGCAGTAACTGCGGCAAAAACAAAGTCTGAAGGTGAAATTCCTATTGTATTTTCCGCCATTTCGTGATATACTAACCAAAAGTATGTCGTGCAGAAATGCCGGCGGATCAATTAGGAGGGAAACCTTATGGCTGAATATAAACAGTACATCACACAGTTGCAGGAAAACGGCAGTGTGATGATTTCTGAAGATGTGATCGCTACCATCGTGGAAAGCACACTGGCTGACATGGATGGCGTCATCAAAGGCGGCGCAGAGGTCATCGGCAAGAAGAGCTGGGGCAAGGGTGTCCGCATTCAGGTGGCTGAGGATAACCGGCTGACCATTGGCTGCAACATCATCGTCCGCTATGGCGAAAGCGTTCTGGATGTTGCCAAAAATGTGCAGGAAGCCATCACCAATGCAGTGGAATCTGTGACCGGTGTTACGGTTGCCGATGTCAATGTGAACGTCTGCGGCATTGACCGCAAGTAAGGATTGGAAGTTATGACGAGAGGAAATGCCAGAGAACTGGCGGTACATCTGATTTACGGACGGGTATTCACCGGCGATGCCCCCGAAGAAGTGGTTTCCATCCGGCTGGAGCAGGAATACTACGAGCAGCTCAAGGAAGAAAACGACGTGTATATGGAGCGGCCCAACCGTTCCCAGTTGCGCTACATTGATCTGGTGGTCTCCGGCACCGCCAGCCGGGAGGAAGAGCTGAATGCGGTGATCCGGAAATTCTCCATCGGTTGGGATATTTCCCGAATCTCCAATCTGGCCCGGTGCATTTTGCAGCTGGCGATTTTTGAGATGCTGTATGTGGAGGATGTTCCCACCGGCGTGGCCGTAAGCGAAGCGGTTCGGCTGGCCAAAAAGTACGACGGTGACGATACCGGTGCCTTTGTCAACGGCATTCTGGGCAGCTTTGCCCGGAGCCTGAACGCCACCACGGTTGAGGATATCCAATGAGTGTGATCGGCATCGATACCAGCAATTATACCACCTCCGTCGCCTTATTTGACGGTGTGGGCGGTGAAAATTGCTCCCGGCTGCTCCCTGTGAAGCAGGGAGAGCTTGGCCTGCGCCAATCTGACGCGGTATTTGCCCATATCAAAAGCCTGCCGGAGCTTTCCGGCAGGCTGTTTTCCCATGTAGATACCACTGCCATTACGGCAGTGGGTGTCAGCACCCGGCCAAGAGCCGTGGAGGGGAGCTACATGCCCTGCTTTATGGTGGGGTATTCTCACGCAAAGCTCCTTTCCGATGTGCTGGGCGTCCCCCTGGTGGAGGTTTCCCATCAGCAGGGCCATGTGGCGGCTTCTCTGTGGAGTGCGGGAGAACTGCAATTGATGGATGAGCCTCATCTTGCCTGGCATCTCTCCGGCGGCACCACGGAACTGCTGCTGGTGGAGCCGGAAGGGAAGAATGTGGTCTGCACCAAAATCGGCGGCACCACGGATATTTCCGCCGGTCAGCTTATCGATCGTACCGGTCAACTGCTGGAACTGCCGTTCCCCTCCGGGAAGCATCTGGATGCCCTGAGCAAAGAAGCCAAAAAGAAAGATGTGTTCCGGGTCAAGTGCGCCGACATGTATTTCTCCCTGTCCGGTGTCCAGAACAAAGTGCAGCAGTATTATGCTGCCTGCAACGACCCGGCGGAAACGGCGGGGTATGCTCTGCGGTGTGTTGCCAAAGCGGTATATCTTGCCACGGAGCAGGCATTGGATCGGTTCCCTGGATTGCCGGTGGTGTTTTCCGGCGGTGTGGCTTCCAATTCTCTGCTGCGGCAGGTAATGGAGCCGTTAAAGCCCGTATTCTCGGAACCCCAGTTTTCGACAGACAACGCCATGGGCGTGGCAGTGTTAACCCACCGGATCACGGAGGTAGAAAATGGCACAAAATGTACTGTCCATCACACAACTGAATGAATATATCCGGGGGAAAATGGATACTGACCCCCTGCTGACCCAGGTGGCTGTCCGGGGTGAGATCAGCAATTATAAGCTCTATCCTTCCGGTCATCACTATTTTACCCTGAAAGATGAAGCCAGTGCTCTGCGGTGCGTCATGTTCAAAGGCAACGCCATGCGGCTCCGGTTCCGGCCGGAAAATGGCATGCAGATCATCGCCATGGGCAAGGTTTCGGTGTTTCCCCGGGACGGTGCCTACCAGCTGTACTGCACCGCCATGGCTATGGACGGGGTAGGGGATCTGTATGCAGCCTTTGAGCAGCTGAAGCGGAAGCTGGCAGCCCAGGGACTCTTTGACCCGGCTCATAAGAAGCCTATCCCCAAATTCCCCGGCACCATTGGTATCATCACCAGTTCCGCCGGTGCGGCAGTCCATGATATGCTTCGCATTCTGCGAAAGCGGTATCCCATGAGCAAGGTGCGACTGCTGCCGGTACGGGTGCAGGGCGTGGAAGCCCCCGGGGAGATCGCTTCGGCTATCGCCTATGCCAACCACTACAAATTGGCTGACCTGCTGATCGTAGGCCGGGGCGGTGGTTCCATTGAAGATCTCTGGGCTTTTAATGACGAGCGGGTGGCCTATGCCATTTATGAATCGGAGATCCCGGTGATCTCTGCGGTAGGCCATGAGCCGGATGTGACCATTTCCGACTATGTGGCCGACCTTCGGGCAGCAACGCCCTCCAATGCGGCAGAGCTGGCAGTCCCGGATCAGGATGCCCTGCGGCAGAACCTGGATGCTATGACAGCGGCTATGGCGGCAAGCCTGAACCGGCAGCTAAAGGGAGCCCGGCAGCATTTGCAGGTGCTGTCCCAGTCCCCGGCGCTGAGAAGTCCTACCGCTTATCTGGAGCAGCGGGGCAATAACCTGGAATTGCTGAAGACCCGGATGGTTACCGCCCAAAACCGAACTATCGACCGGAACAATGCCCGCTACATTGCGGCAGTGTCCAAGCTGGATGCCATGAGCCCGTTGAAAGTACTGACCCGGGGCTATTCCATGGCACAAACCGAATCGGGGCAGGTGCTCCGTTCCGTCTTTCAGGTGGAGCCGGGAGAGCGGATCCGCATATCCTTAAGCGATGGCAAACTCTCTGCCACCGTGATGCAGAAGGAGGAAGGAAAATGAATCCCAAAAATCAGACTTTTGAAGCTTCCATGGCGCGGCTGGAACAGATCGTCCGGGCCATGGAGCAGGGCGATGTGGCACTGGAAGAATCCCTGAAACTCTTTCAGGAGGGGACGGAGCTGGTGCGCAGCTGCCAGAAGCTGCTGGACGATGCCCAACAGCAGGTGAAAATGATTATGACTGCCTCCGATGGCAGCCCGGTAGAGGAGGACTTTCCCGATGCGCTTTGAAAATCAGCTGGAGGAGTACCGCGCCTTTGTAGAGCAGTACCTGAAGAATCTTTACCATGATAATCAGGAGCCCCAGAAGGCGCTGTTTGAAGCCATGGAATATAGCCTTCTGGCGGGAGGCAAGCGGCTGCGCCCCATTTTTGCCCTGGATTTCTGCCGGATGTGCGGCAGTGACTGGAAAACGGCGGCCCCTTTTGCCGCAGCCGTGGAAATGATCCATACTTACAGCCTGATCCACGATGATCTCCCTGCTATGGATAATGACGATTTCCGCCGGGGCAGACCCACCAACCATAAGATCTACGGGGAAGCCATGGCCATTCTGGCCGGTGACGGCTTGCTGACGGATGCCTTTATGGTTGCGGCGAAGGCAGAGAATATCCCCGGTGACCGGATCGCCAGGGCCGTTGCCGTGCTGGCAGAGTGCACCGGTTCTCTGGGTATGGTAGGCGGTCAGGTGCTGGATATGACCAGCGAAGACCGGAATTTGACCGAACAGGAAGTGCTGGATATTCAGTCCCGGAAAACCGGATGCCTGATCCGTTCCGCTTGTGTATTGGGTGCCATTGCCGGTGGTGCCACGGAAGAACAGGTAACCGCCGCCGGGCGTTTTGCGGATGCACTGGGTCTGGCCTTCCAGATCCGGGATGACATGCTGGATGTCATCGGCACCCGTGAAGAAATGGGCAAGGGTGTGGGCACTGATGCCGTGAAGAATACCTTTGTCAAGCTTTACGGCCTGGAAAAGTGCGAGGAACTGGTGAATACCTACACCAAGGAAGCCATTGCGGCTCTGGATGCCTTTGAACATACGGAGTTTATGGTGGCATTGGCCGAAAGCCTGACCAGCCGCAGAACGTAATGCGAAATTTGGAAAAACCGGCTGACTTTTGCGAGATCAGCCGGTTTTCATAAGTAAAAAATGGTGAACCTATGAACAAACAGGAACTTCTTCAGCGGGTCTTTGGTTACAGTGCCTTTCGCCCCGGCCAGGAAGCGCTGATCGACGGCGTTCTGCAAGGCGGGGATGTGTTCGGCATCATGCCCACCGGAGGCGGAAAAAGCATGTGCTACCAGATCCCGGCGCTGCTGCTGCCGGGGATCACGCTGGTGGTCTCTCCGCTGATCTCCCTGATGCAGGATCAGGTCATGGCCCTGAAAGCCGCAGGTGTCCAGGCAGCCTATATCAACCGTTCCCTCAGCAGTGCCCAGATGCAGGCGGTGTACCGCAATCTGCTGGCAGGCCGCTATAAGATCATTTATGTGGCGCCGGAACGACTGGACTATGCGGGATTTGCCAATGTGGTATCCCAATTGAATATTTCTTTTTTGGCGGTGGACGAAGCCCACTGCATTTCCCAATGGGGGCAGGATTTCCGCCCCAGCTATCTGCGGATCGTCAATTTTATTGAAAATCTGCCCAGACGGCCGGTGGTAGGGGCCTTTACCGCCACAGCCACCAAACAGGTTCAGGAGGATGTGGAGCGCATTCTGGGACTGCAGAATCCGGTGCGGACGGTGACGGGATTTGACCGGCCGAACCTCTATTTTGAAGTGCTGCACCCGGATCTGAAAGACCGGGAACTGACCCGATTGCTGAAAGAAAAACGGGGGAAAAGCGGTATTATTTACTGCTCCACCCGGAAAAAAGTGGAATCGGTCTGCGAAAATCTTCAGGATCTTGGATACGCAGCTACCCGCTATCATGCCGGACTGGACGAAGGGGAACGGCGGCAGAATCAGGAGGATTTCCTCTATGACCGGAAGCCCATTATGGTTGCCACCAACGCCTTCGGTATGGGCATCGACAAATCCAATGTCAGCTTTGTGATCCACTATAATATGCCCAAAAGCATTGAAGCTTACTATCAGGAAGCCGGCCGGGCCGGCCGGGATGGGGCAGAGGCAGAGTGCGTTTTGCTGTTCAGCAGCGCAGATGTCCAGATTGCCCGCTTCCTGATCAAAAACGGTTCGGATAACGAAGAAATGGATCCGGCTCAGGCGGAGATCATTCGCCAGCAGGATCTGGCCCGGCTGGATGCCATGGTGGGATACTGCAAGACCAAAACCTGCCTCCGGGGCTATATTCTGGAATACTTCGGGCAAAAACATCCGGAGCTCTGCGGAAACTGCGGCAGCTGCCGGGGGAATTTTGAAGAAGTGGATATCACCCGGGAAGCCCAGATGATTCTGTCCTGTGTCAAGCGCATCGAGGATAAACTGGGCTATTCGGTTGGCATCAATCTGCTGGGCAATGTTCTCCGGGGCAGCCGGAACAAACGGATTTTGGAACTGAAACTGGATGAGATCAGTACCTATGGCCTGCTGAAAAGCCGCAGCCGCAGCGAGATCCATGCTATGGTGGATCACCTGGAAGGGGAGGATTACCTGTATTCTGACCCGGAACATCAGACCTTACAGTTGACCGCTTCCGCTGGTGAGATCCTGTACCGGGGAAAGTCCGTCCTGATGAAGGTGGAAGTGGATCCGGAAGAAATTGCGGCTCTGTCGCCGGTCCTCAAACTTGGCGGCGATCAGGCAGAACTGTTCGATGTTCTGAAGGAACTAAGAGGAAAGCTTGCCAAAGAGGCGGGAGTGCCTGCCTATGTGGTATTCTCCAATGCCACGCTGACGGATATGGCAAAGAAGCGTCCCCGGAATATGACGCAATTCAAAAAAGTGTCCGGTGTGGGCGAGATCAAGGCCGCCTGGTACGGAGAACCCTTCTTAAAGTGCATTCAGGAGTTTTTGAAAGAAAGTGAGAGCTGAGTTTCCGGCTCTCACTTTTGTGTATTTTATAAACGAAAATGGAAAAATATTCCTGTTATTATGACCAAAGTATTGGAAAGTGCTTTGTGCATAATATTCAAAGTTCGGATTTGTAATTGACAACGTGTTAAGGAAGTTATATAATCAGTTTGCTGAAAAATGCAAATTTACAGGAGGATTGAAACATGAAAAAGTTGATTGCTATCGCACTTTCTCTGGTTATGGTTCTGGGTCTGTTTGCAGGCTGCGGTGCCAAGGAGGAAGCTCCCGCTACTGCTGCTCCCGCTGAAGCACAGCCCGCCGAAACTGCGGCTGAGCAGAGCTACATGGACGAGCTGATCGCCGCTGCTCAGGCAGAAGGCACTCTGGTTGTCTATGGTTCCTGCGAGGAAGAATATCTGGCTGTTGCCTGTGAGAAGTTCCAGGAGCTGTACGGCATTGAAGTGCAGTACCAGCGTCTGTCCACTGGCGAAGTCCAGAGCAAGATCGAAGAAGAAAACGGCAGCCCCTCCGGCGATGTCTGGTTCGGCGGCACCACCGATCCTTACAACGTCAGCGCTGCTGCCGGCCTGCTGGAGGCTTACGAGGCTGAAAATGCTTCCCACCTGCTGGGCGATGCTTACCGGGATCCCGATGGCTACTGGTACGGCATTTACAAGGGCATCCTGGGCTTCATGGTCAATGCTGACGAGCTGGACCGTCTGGGTCTGGAAGCTCCTGCCGACTGGGCTGACCTGCTGAAGCCTGAATACGAAGGCCTGATCTGGCTGTCCAACTACAACACCGCCGGTACCGCCAAGCTGGTCATCAACACCATGATCCAGAAGTACGGTCACGACGAAGGCATCCAGTACCTGGTGGATCTGGACAAGAACGTTCAGGTTTACACCAAGTCTGGCTCCGGTCCCTCCAAGAACGTGGGCACCGGTGAGTGCGTCATCGGCATCGGCTTCCTGCATGACGGCATTACCCAGATCGTGGACAACGGTTATGGCAACATTGAGCTGATCATTCCTTCCTCCGGCACTTCTTACGAGATCGGCGCCACCGCCATCTTCGCCGGTTGCAAGCATCCCAACGCTGCCAAGCTGTGGATCGAGTACGCTCTGAGCCCTGACTGCGTCAACCAGGCTCAGGACAACGGTTCTTACCAGTTCCTGGTCATCGACAATGCTGAGCAGCCCGCCGTGGCCGCTGAGTTCGGTCTGGATCCCGAGAATGTCATGGACTATGACTTCGAGGATGCCAAGAACAACATCACCACTTACATCGAAGAAGTGTTCAATGCTCTGGGTTCCAGCGCAGACGACCGCTTCAAGACTGAGTAATCTCGGCTGATTTCTTACTGGATAATACTGCGGGGGATGGAGGCTTTCGCCGCCATCCCCCTATTTTGTGTATGAAGGAGGGATCCATAGATGGCAACCCGTCAAGGTGCAGCTCTGGAACGAAAAAAACTGCTGGCTGACCCGATCATGGTCACGACCATCGTGGTTCTGATCGCGTTTTTGACGCTGTTCATTCTCTATCCTCTGGCAGTGCTGCTGGTGGATAGTATTTATGGAAAAGAAACCGGACTGACACTGGATATCTTCAAGCGGATCTTTGCCATGGGCACTTTCCGCAGGGCCATCGGCAATACCATGAAAATCGGCTTCGCCGTGGGCATTTTCTCCACGGTTATCGGTCTGTTGTTTGCCTATGTGGAAGTGTATGTCAAGGTGCGCACCAAGCTGATGAGTGGACTGTTCCAGGTGGTTTCCATGCTGCCTGTTGTTTCGCCACCTTTCGTGCTGTCTCTGTCCATGATCATGCTGTTCGGCAAAGCCGGTATCATTACCCGCTACCTGCTGAAGATCTATGACAACAGCGTATATGGCTACTGGGGTATCGTCATCGTCCAGACGTTGACCTTCTTCCCGGTGTGCTACATGATGCTGAAGGGTCTGCTGAAAAACATCGATCCTTCTCTGGAAGAAGCCGCCCGGGATATGGGTGCTTCCCGGTTCAAGGTCTTTACCAGCGTGACTCTGCCGCTGATCCTGCCGGGTCTTGGCAATGCTTTTTTGGTGACCTTCATCGAGTCCATTGCAGACTTTGCCAACCCTATGATCATCGGCGGCTCTTACGATACGCTGGCCACCACCATCTATCTGCAGATCACCGGTGCCTTCGATAAGGAAGGCGCGGCCGCCATGGCTGTGGTGCTGCTGATGATCACCCTGGCCATGTATCTGGTGCAGAAATATGTTCTGGAAAAGAAGACCGCTGCCACCCTGACCGGCAAGGCATCCCGGGGCAGAATGCTCATTGAAGACCGCAGCGTGACCATCCCGCTGACCATTCTGTGCTCCATCATCGCCCTGTTCGTTATCATGATGTACATCTGCGTGCCCTTCGGTGCGCTGTTCAATACCTGGGGCTATGATTTCAGCCTGACCACTAAGTGGTTCGTCCGGGTGTTTGAAAAGTACAAGGGCCTGAAGGCTTTCCGGGATTCCTTCCTGCTGTCTCTGGCTTCTGCACCCATTACCGCCCTGCTCAGCATGATCATCTCCTATCTGGTGGTCAAGCGGAAGTTCAGGGCCAAGGGCTTTATTGAGTTCGTTTCCATGCTGGCCATGGCCGTCCCCGGCACCGTGCTGGGTATCGGCTATATCCGTGGTTTCGTCAATGGCGTTTTTGGCACCGGATTCCTGTCCGGGATCTACGGCAGTGCCGCCATTCTGATTATCGTGTTTGTGGTGCGCTCTCTGCCCACCGGCACCCGCAGCGGCATTTCCGCTCTGCGGCAGATCGACAAGAGTATTGAAGAATCCGCCTATGACATGGGTGCAGACAGCTTCCGGGTATTTATGACCGTGACGCTGCCCCTGATCAAGGATTCCTTCCTCAGCGGTCTGGTCACTGCCTTTGTCCGCAGCATCACTGCTATTTCCGCCATCATCCTGCTGGTGACGCCGGAGTTCCTGCTCATCACCGTGCAGATCAACGAGTTTGCAGAAAAGGGCTCTTACGGCATTGCCTGCGCATTTGCTACCATTCTGATCGTCATTACTTATGGCTCGGTGCTGCTGATGAATCTGTTTATCAAGTATTTCGGAACCAGCCGGAAAATCAAGAAGGAGGCTCAGTAATATGGCCAAAGAGAAGAAAGGCGTACGCCTGGAACATATTTCCAAAATCTATCAGGATCCCAAAACCGGTAAGGATTTTTACGCCGTCAAGGACACCTCTCTGGAGATTCAGCCCGGTTCCTTCGTGACATTGCTGGGTCCTTCCGGCTGCGGCAAGACCACCACTTTGCGGATGATCGCCGGTTTTGAAAGCCCGGATGAAGGTGAAATCTATCTGGGAGAGGAGGCTATCAATGCCCTGACCCCCAATAAGCGGGATACCGCCATGGTGTTCCAGAGCTACGCATTGTTGCCCCACTATAACATCTTCGATAATGTTGCCTACGGTCTGAAGCTGCGGAAGATGGACAAGGCCACCATCAAGGAGAAGGTCACCCGGATCCTGAAGCTGGTGGGTCTGGAAGGCATGGAAGAGCGTATGACCAATCAGCTCTCCGGCGGCCAGCAGCAGCGTGTGGCACTGGCAAGAGCATTGGTCTTAGAGCCCGGCGTGCTTCTGTTTGACGAGCCCCTGTCTAATCTGGACGCCAAGCTCCGGGTCACCATGCGTACGGAGATCCGCCGGATCCAACAGGAAGCCGGCATTACGGCCATTTATGTTACCCACGACCAGTCCGAAGCCATGGCGCTGTCCGACCAGATCATCATTATGGAAAAGGGCGTAGTCGCTCAGATCGGTACCCCGCAGGAGATCTACTATCATCCCGCCAACGAGTTCGTTGCAGACTTCATCGGCGAAGCCAACTTCCTCCGGGGCAAGCTCTCCGGTAAGAATGGAGATAACGGCGTTGTTACCGTGGAAGGTACCGGTGTGCCGGTGGTGGGCGTTGCAGACCTGCCGGATGGAAAGGACTGCACGCTGGTGCTTCGTCCGGAATCTGCCGTTCTGGCAGATGCAGGTGTCCTGCCCTGCAAGGTTGTGGTTTCCTGCTTCATGGGCTCTTACCAGAACTATCATGTCATGGTAGGGGACACCCTGGTGAAGATCACGGACTTCAATCCCAAGAACAAGAAGGTCTATCAGGTAGGCGATACCGCCTGTGTGGCCTTTGACAAGGAAAACGTACACGTTCTGTAAACAGGAAAACTCCCGCTGCTTTCCATGGCAGCGGGAGTTACTTTTAGATATTTCGATTTTCTTCGTAGGTCAAAACTTCTTTGGCGATGTACACCGGGCGTTCTTTGCTTTGTTCAAATGTCCGCCCCACATATTCGCCGATGATTCCGATGCAGAATAGCTGAACGCAACTAAAAAACAGTATCAGCACAATGATGGTGGCGTATCCGGGAACGGCGATGCCCCAGACCAGTTTTTCGATTATGACCCAAATCAAGTACAGGATAGCAGCAACACCGGTGACGCCACCCAAAACCGTAGCCAAACGCAGAGGAGCGGTGGAATAACCGATGATGCCTTCAATAGCGTAATTCACCAGCTTCCAGAAGCTCCATTTGGTGGTACCGGCGGCACGTTCACAGGCGGTATAGGGGATGAAGCAGGTATCGTAGCCCACCCAGGCGAAAATGCCCTTGGAGAAGCGATGATATTCCGGAAGTTCCAAGATGCTGTCCCGGACGCTCTTCCGAAAGGTGCGGAAATCGCTGGCATCCGGTTGCAATGTCACCTTTGAGAGCATATTGATGATGGAGTAGAAGCTCTTTTTGAAGAAAGACAGCACCTTTCCTTCGCCCCGGCGGTCCTGATAGGCGGCTACCACATCGTACTGGGGCTGTTCATCCAGAATTTTCACCATATCCCGGACGATCTCCGGCCGCTGCTGGAGGTCAGCATCAATGAGGGCGGTGTATTCACCGCAGGCATTCTGCATACCGGCGAAAATAGCGGATTCCTTGCCGAAATTCCGGGAGAAGGAGACTACCTTCACCGGGCATTTCTGAGCGGCATAGAGCTTTTTCAGATTGTGCAGCGTAGCGTCACGACTGCCGTCATTGACGAATATGATCTCATAATCGTAGCCACAACCTTCAAAGGCCTGAATGACAGCCTGCTGAAAAGCGGCAACGTTTTCTGCTTCATTATAGCAGGGGACAACTAAGGATAATTTCATAGGATCACTCACATTCCGTTTGTTTTGTTCATTATAGGAGAATTCCAACCGTTCGTCAACCCTGGAAAGCCGGGATCGGGAAACATTTTCGGAAATATTATGGATTTTAGTTGACAGTGCCTGAAAAATGTGCTAATTTATTATGGAAATGCACAGATGGGGAGGTTTCACCTCTGTCCCGGAAAGAGAGTGCCCGGTTGGTGCGAGGGCATGCGGGAGGATGGGAATGGTCGCCCCGGAGCAGATTTCCTGAAAAGTAAGTAGGGAAGTACGGGTCAGCCCGTTATAGCTTTGAGTGCCCGGTCTCCGGGAATTCAGGTGGTACCGCGGAAATGAGTATTTTTCGCCCTGAGTCGTTACGGACTCAGGGCGTTTTTCATTTTGTAAAGGAGTAGAAAAATGGCTAGAGAATTACCAAAGGTGTATGAGCCTCAGCAGGTTGAGGAACGCATCTACAAAATGTGGGAGCAGGGCGGCTACTTTAAGCCCCAGGGCAAGCCGGATGCCAAGCCCTTCACCATCGTCATGCCGCCCCCCAATGTCACCGGCCAGCTGCACATGGGTCACGCCATGGACGCAACCTTGCAGGATACCCTGATCCGGTTCAAGCGGATGCAGGGATATGATGCCCTGTGGGTCCCCGGTGTTGACCATGCCGGCATTGCCACTCAGATCAAGGTGGAAGAGGAACTCCGGGTGAAAGAAGGCCTGACCCGCTATGACCTGGGCCGGGAAAAGTTCCTGGAGCGTGTCTGGGACTGGAAACACAAGTTCGGCAACCGGATCGTGGAACAGCAGAAGAAGCTGGGTGCTTCCTGTGACTGGGACCGGGCTGCTTTCACCATGGACGAAACCTGCTCCAAGGCCGTCCGGGAGGTTTTCGTTTCCCTGTATGAAAAGGGTCTGATCTACAAGGGCAGCCGGATCATCAACTGGTGCCCCCACTGTGTCACCGCGCTGTCTGATGCTGAGGTGGAATATGTGGACAAGCCCGGTCATCTGTGGCACATCCGCTATCCCCTGGCTGACGGCAACGGGGAAGTGGTGGTTGCCACTACCCGTCCGGAGACCATGCTGGGCGATACCGGTGTCTGCGTTAACCCCAACGACGAGCGCTACCAGAGCATCGTCGGCAAGAAGGTCATTCTGCCCCTGATGAACAAGGAGATCCCTGTCGTTGCCGATGATTATGCCGAAATGGAATTCGGTACCGGCTGCGTCAAGATGACCCCGGCCCATGACCCCAACGACTTTGAAGTTGGTCTGCGGCACAATCTGGAAGTCATCCGGGTTCTGGATGACAACGGTAAGATCAATGATCTGGGCGGCAAGTACGAGGGCATGGACCGCTATGAAGCCCGGAAGGCCATCGTGGCCGATCTGGAAGCACAGGGATATCTGGTGAAGGTGGAAGATTACTCCCACAACGTGGGCACCTGCTACCGCTGCCATCAGGATGTGGAGCCCATCATTTCTGCCCAGTGGTTCGTGAGGATGAAGACCCTGGCAGACGAGGCCATCCGCTCCGTCAATGATGGGGAAGTCAAGTTCGTCCCCGAGCGTTTCACCAAGAACTATATGAACTGGATGAACAACATCCGGGACTGGTGCATTTCCCGTCAGCTGTGGTGGGGTCATCAGATCCCCGTGTGGTACTGTGCCGACTGCGGTCACATGACCTGCTCCCGGGAGGATGCCAAGGTCTGTGAGAAGTGTGGCAGTGCCAACATTGAGCGAGATCCCGACGTGCTGGACACCTGGTTCTCCTCTGCTCTGTGGCCCTTCGAAACCTTGGGCTGGCCCAATGCCGACGCGGAAGACCTGAAGAAGTACTTCCCCACGGATGTGCTGGTCACCGGCTATGATATCATCACCTTCTGGGTCTCCCGTATGATCGTCTCCGGTTTGGAGCATATGGGTCAGGCACCCTTCCACACCGTGCTGATCCATGGTCTGGTGCGGGACAATCAGGGTCGGAAGATGAGTAAGTCTCTGGGCAACGGCATCGATCCTCTGGAGATGATCGACAAGTACGGCTGTGACGCCCTGCGTATGAACATGGTCACCGGAAACTCTCCCGGAAACGACATGCGTTTCTATGTGGAGCGTTGCGAAGCCATGCGGAACTTTGCCAATAAGCTCTGGAATGCTTCCCGGTATGTGCTGATGAACCTTGGCGAGGATGCCAAGAATGAGCTGCCTCCCATGGAGGATCTGGAAATCGCCGACAAGTGGGTGCTCAGCAAGCTGAATACCCTCATTGCCGAAGTCACCGAGAACATGGAGAAGTACGAGCTGGGTATCGCGATCCAGAAGATCTATGACTTCGTGTGGGATATCTACTGTGACTGGTATATCGAAATGACCAAGGCCCGTCTGTTTGCCGAGGATGCCCAGCGGAAGCAGACCGCTCTGCAGGTGCTGGTGTATGTCCTGGATCAGATGCTGCGGCTGCTGCATCCTTACATGCCCTTCATCACCGAGGAGATTTGGCAGTCCATTCCTCACGAGGGCGACGCCCTGATCGTGGCCCAGTGGCCCGATGTCCGGGAGGATCTGTCCTTCAAGGAGGAGTGCGCCCAGATGGAGGCTGTTATGGCAGCCATCCGTGCCATCCGTGCCCGCCGGACGGAAATGAACGTTCCCCCCAGCAAGAAGGCTGCATTGTATGTCCTCACCGCCAATCCTCAGATCTTTGCCGAGGGTGAAGGCTTCCTGCAGCGTCTGGCCTATGCCGACACGGTGACCATGCTGGATAAGGAGCCGGAGAATCTGGACGGCATGGTCAGCATTGCCACCGCCGATGCCAAGCTCTATATCCCCATGGGTCAGCTGGTGGATGTGGCCAAGGAACTGGCCCGGATCGCTAAGGAGCTGGAATCTTCCCGGAAGTTCCTGAGCAGTCTGGAAGGCAAGCTGTCCAACGAGAAGTTCGTCTCCCGTGCCCCCGAGGCGGTTGTCAACGCCGAACGGGAAAAGGCACAGAAGACCCGCGACCTCATTGCACAGCTGGAGCAGAGCGAAGAAGCCATGAGGAAGATGGCACAGTAATCCAATCCTTCCAAAGGAGTGCAAACCACCGGTTTGCACTCCTTTTCTTTTTTGCCAAGATCCCGATTCCGACTGCAAATTCGGAACCGGGATCTTATACTGTTTGCAGATAATCACATAAGGAGGTATTTCATGCAATTTACCAGCTTTTTGGAGGAAGGGCGGCTCACTGTTGCCCTCACAGGAGAAATTGACCACCACTGTGCCAAGCAGTATATTCAGGCCATTGCCGCAAAAATCGAAGCCTACACCCCGGATCTGTGTGTGTTGGATTTTCAGGAGGTATCCTTCGTGGATTCTTCCGGCATTGCCGTGGTCATCAATGCCCTGCGGAACATGGCACAGATCGAAGGAAAGCTTCTTCTGACAGGGCTTTCCCCCCAGCCCATGCGGGTGTTCCGGGCGTCTGGCATTGACAAACTGGTGGAAATGAAGGAGGCTGTCTCGTGAAATTTGAAAACTACATGATTCTGGATTTCCCCAGTAAGTCCAGCAATGAAGCCTTTGCCCGGTCGGCGGTGGCCTGCTTTGCTGCCCAGATGGACCCCACATTGGAAGAGATTGGGGACATTCGTACAGCGGTTTCTGAAGCAGTAACCAACTGTATCGTACATGCCTACCCGGAGCGGCTGGGGAATATTACATTGCGGTGCCGGATCCTGAAAGACAATGTTCTGGATATTGTGGTAAAGGACAAAGGCATCGGCATCCCGGATGTGGAACAGGCCAGACGTCCTGCCTTTACCACCGGCGGCAACGAACGTAGCGGTATGGGCTTTACCATCATGGAGAGCTTCATGACCAACGTGGAGATCTCCTCCCGACCGGGTAAGGGCACTACTGTCCATATGCGCCGCAAGCTCCAGCGCCGCCAATGAGGGATATTCGGGAATTGATTGCCAAATCTCAGGCCGGGGATGAGCAGGCAACCGAACAGCTGGTTGCAGAGAATTCCGGCCTGATCTGGTCGGTAGCCCGGCGGTTTCTGGGCCGGGGAGCCGAGGCGGATGATCTGTATCAGCTGGGGTGCGTAGGATTTCTGAAAGCCATTGAAGGCTTTGATCTGGAATACGGCACCCAGTTTTCCACCTATGCCGTTCCGAAAATTGCCGGGGAAATTCGTCGCTTTCTCCGGGATGACGGGGCGGTAAAGGTATCCCGAAGCCTGAAAGAGCAGTCCGCAACCATCAAATCCACCCGAAGCCGTCTGCTGAGCGCACTGGGTCGGGAACCCACCATTCAGGAGATCACCCGACAGACAGGATTGACACCGGAAGAAATTGCCCTGGCAGAAACGGCCACGGCAGCTACGGAATCCATCCAGCGGGAAAGTGGGGAAGAGGGCTTTTCTCTGGAACAGGTGCTGACGGATACGGAATCCGAAGAGAGGATGGTAGAGAAAATTTCCCTGCGGCAGGCTGTGGATGCCCTGCCTGAGCGGGAAAAACTGGTCATCAATCTGCGCTATTTCCACGGCCTGACCCAACAACGGGTAGCCACGGTCATGCAAATCAGCCAGGTGCAGGTGTCCCGGATCGAGAAAAAGGCACTGGCTTTGCTCCGGGAGCGGATGGCGTAATTTTGTACTTTACCTTTTGCCGAAAATGCGCTAAAATAGTCCCATTGAATAATAGAAACAGGTGTGCGACTATGAACGAAATGATGGATTCCCGTTTTCTTGCGGCCAGAAGGTGCTATATTGCGTCTCAATTTTCCCAGCTCAACGATATGCAGCAGGAAGCGGTTTTGACTACGGAAGGCCCCCTGTTGCTGCTGGCCGGTGCAGGCAGCGGCAAGACCACGGTGCTGATCAACCGAATCGCCAATATCATGCGCTTCGGCCGGGGCAGCGACTGCAAGGAGATCCCGGATACCATTACGGAAGCGGATATTTCCTTTCTGGAAACCCTTGGGGAAGATGCCGATGACTATGACCGCCGCCGGGCGGAATACCTGTGCGCCGTGGAGCCTGCGGTGCCCTGGAGTATTTTGGCTATTACCTTCACCAACAAGGCTGCCAATGAGTTAAGGGAGCGGCTGACCAATCTTCTGGGGCAGGAAGCCCAGGATATCTGGGCCATGACCTTCCATTCCGCCTGCTGCCGGATTTTGCGGCGGGATATTGAACGGATGGGTTACAGCCGGAGCTTTACCATCTACGATTCCTCCGACTCCGAGCGGGTCATGAAGGAGATCATCCGCGATATGGGTCTGGATGACAAGACCTTCCCCGCCAAGTATGTGCTGGGTGCCATCAGCAAGGAAAAGGATAAGATGGTGTCCCCCCAGCAGATGCTGGCCCGGGCGGAGCAGACCAACGATATTCGGGTCAAGCACATTGCCAGAGCTTATGAGCGCTATCAGACCCGCCTGAAGGATAACAACGCTCTGGACTTTGACGATATCATTTACGTCACCGTCAAACTGCTGATGGAAAACGAAGATGTGAAAACCTACTACCAGCGCAAATTCAAATATGTCATGGTGGACGAGTATCAGGATACCAACCATACCCAGTATCTGCTGACCTCCCTGCTGGCAGGTGGCTATGAGAATATCTGCGTGGTAGGCGATGATGACCAGAGTATTTACCGGTTCCGGGGTGCCACCATTGAGAATATCCTGAATTTTGAAAAGCAGTACTGGGGTTCCCGCACCATCCGCCTGGAGCAGAACTACCGCTCCACCCAGTCCATCCTGAATGCTGCCAATGCAGTGATCTCCCACAATCTGGGCAGAAAGGGCAAGAAGCTCTGGACCTCCAACGGTCAGGGTGACCCCATTACCGTTTATGAGGCATCCGACGAGGGAAGTGAGGGTAACTATGTTGCCGGGCAGATTCTGGCGGGTTCCAAAGGAAAAAACTTTAAAGACTTTGCCATTCTTTATCGCACCAACGCCCAGTCCAACGCTTTGGAATTTGCGTTAAAGCGCAACGGCATTCCCTACCGGGTCATCGGCGGTACCCGGTTCTTTGACCGGGCGGAGATCAAGGATATGCTGTCCTATCTCTGTGTCATCAACAACCGGGCGGATGATCTTCGGTTGAAGCGAATCATCAATAACCCGCCCAGAGGATTAGGTGCCAAAACCATCGAAACCGCCCAGCGTCTAGCTGATGCAGAGCATAAGCCTCTGTACAGTGTCGTTGCGGATCCTTACTCCTATGGTCCCCTGGAAAAGCCTGCCATGAAGCTTTTGAAATTCTCCGCACTGATCGAAGGAATGGCACATATGCTGGAAGACGGTATGAGTCTGCCGGACTTCTACGATGAACTGCTGATCCAGAGCGGCTATGTGGACATGCTGAATGCCAAGGATACGGAAGAAAACAAAACCCGGCTGGAGAACGTCCGGGAATTAAAATCCAGTATCCTGTCCTACATTGAAAATGCGGAAACGCCCACTTTGGCAGGATTCCTGGAAGAAATCGCCCTGTATACCGATTTGGAGCAGTATAACGAAAGCGATGACGCCGTGGTGATGATGACCATGCACTCTGCCAAGGGTCTGGAATTTCCCAATGTGTTCCTGGTGGGCTTTGAAGATGGTCTGTTCCCCGGTATGCGTTGCATCGGCGATGCGGAGGAAATGGAAGAAGAACGGCGGCTGTGCTATGTGGCCATTACCCGGGCCAAGAAAAATCTCACCATCAGCCACGCCCGGCAGCGTATGCTCTATGGCCGGACGTCTGCGGCGCTGCCTTCCCGGTTCTTAAAAGAAATTCCGGAGGATTGCATTGTCCGCAAGGGCGGATTCCGGCAGGTGCAGGAACCTGCCCTTGGCAATTCCTATGGCTCCTACGGAGGAAACTATGGCACCTACACCCACACGGCAAAAAAGGCCCTGCCCAAGCGGCCGGAAAGTGCCATGGTCACCGCTGCCAAGGCTGCTGCTTCCTATCTGGAACTGAATCAGGGAGACATGGTGCTCCATGCGGCCTTTGGCCGGGGCATGGTGCTGTCTGTGATGAAAATGAGCGGAGATGCTCTGCTGGAAATCGCCTTTGACGACATCGGCACCAAGAAACTCATGGCAAAAACCGCATCGGCCCATATGAAGAAACTGTAATTTTTGTGATCGTTTTTCCATATCCTGTTCCGGAGGGATGGGGTATGGGCAGACGGATCCGCTGTATGCTGAATTTTGTAATATCGGTGCTGGTGATCGCAGCCATGTCGTTTTTGATGCTGCGCAGCCGCTACCGGGACGTGATCCAGGACCTGGCGGAGATCCAGGTAAAGAATGCCACTTCGGATCTGACCAACGATGCCATTGCCAAACAGATCGCCGACGGGGTGATCCAGTATGACCGGATCGTGTACTTTGAAAAAGATCTGGAAGGCAGGATCACGGCACTGAAAACCAATATCAGCGAAGTCAACCGCCTGAAAACGGACATTTTGAACATCATCAACGATGAGATCCTGACCATGGACACGGCGGATCTTGGGGTTCCCTTGGGGAGCCTGTTCCTGCCGGAATTGCTGTCCGGGAAAGGGCCTGCCATCCCGGTGCACATTCTGTCCATCCGGAATTCAGACGCAACGTTTCTGAGTAATTTTTCCCAGGCGGGTATCAACCAGACCCTGCATCAGCTGACCATGCTGGTCAGCGTGGATGTGGCAATTTTGATTTTGGGACAGACGGATACCTTTACGGTGGCCAGCGAAGTGGTGGTTGCCGAAACGGTGATCGTAGGAGATGTCCCCAGCACTTATTTACAAACCGGAGGAGAATATGAATCCGAAAGAGAGAATGCTTGAACTGACGACTCTGCTGAAAGAAGCGGGATACCGGTACTATGTGTTGGACGATCCGACCATGCCGGATTTTGAATATGACCGACGTTTGCGGGAACTGGAGATTCTGGAAGCGGAACACCCGGAATTTGCAGCACTGGATTCCCCTACCAGGCGGGTAGGCGGAGAGGCCCTGAGTCAGTTTGAAAAGGTGACCCATCCCGTTCCTTTGATGAGCTTGCAGGATGTTTTCAGCATGGAAGAACTGGGAGACTTTCTGGCCAAAGTCCAGGAAGCGGAACCCGGTGCCCGGTATTCCGTGGAGCCAAAGATCGACGGTCTTTCTGTAGCACTGGAGTATATCGACGGTCAATTTATCCGGGGCGCTACCCGGGGAGACGGCAACGTGGGCGAGGACGTAACGGAGAACTTAAAAACCATCCGTTCCATTCCCATGACACTGGAAAATGCCCCCGGCCGGCTTATTGTCCGGGGTGAGGTCTTCATGCCGAAAAAAAGCTTCGAGAAGCTGAATCAGCGGCAGGAAGCAGAAGGGAAGTCCCTCTTCGCCAATCCCAGAAATGCCGCCGCCGGTTCTCTGCGGCAGCTGGATCCCCAAATTGCTGCCAGGCGGGGACTGGATATTTATGTTTTCAATGTCCAGCTGGCAGAAGGTGTCGCGTTTACCAGCCATCATGAAACACTGGAATACCTGAAAAACCTGAAATTTAAGGTCATCCCTCACAAATTGCTGGATACGCCGGAAAAGGTCTCCAAAGAGGTGGACGCCATCAACGAGCACCGGGAAAAGCTGATCTGCGACATTGACGGTGCCGTAATCAAAGTAGACGATCTGGCACAGCGTGAGCGTCTCGGCGCAACGGCCAAGTTCCCCCGGTGGGCTGCAGCCTATAAATATCCCCCGGAGATCAAGCCTACCCTGGTGGAGGATATTCTGGTTCAGGTGGGCCGCACTGGTGTGCTGACCCCTAAGGCTGTGGTCAGCCCTGTTCGTCTGGCCGGTACCACCGTGACCAACGCCACGCTGCACAATCAGGATTTTATCCGGGAGCGGGATATCCGCATCGGCGACACCGTGCTGATCCGAAAGGCCGGTGAGATCATTCCGGAAATTCTGGAAGTAGTGCTGGATAAGCGTCCGGAGGGAACCGTACCCTATACCTTGCCGGAAACCTGCCCGGTTTGCGGTGCCAAAGTGGAGAAAGATGAAGATGGTGCCTTCCTGCGCTGCACTGGTGCAGAATGCCCCGCTCAGCTGAGCCGGAATATCGCCCACTTTGCCAGCCGGGATGCCATGGACATCGATGGTTTGGGTGCGGCGATTGTAGACAGCTTGATTGAAAAGGAACTGATACACTCTCCGGCGGATATCTATTATCTGACACTGGAAGATATCAAAAGTCTCTGGAAGTCCGGTTCCACCGCGGCGAAGAAGCTCCTCGCCGCCATTGAAGAAAGCAAGCAGCAGGATGTGAGCCGTCTGATCTATGCACTGGGCATTCGTCAGGTGGGTGCCAAAACCGGCAAGGTGCTGGCCTCTACCTTTGGCAGTCTGGATGCGCTGATGGCCGCTTCTTTGGAGGAGCTGACCGCCGTGCCGGATATTGGCGCTGTTACCGCAGCCAGCATTCACCATTGGTTTGCTCAGGAACAATCCCAGCATTTGATCCGCCGTCTGCGGGGGGCCGGGGTGAATTTTGAAAGCAAACGAGTCTTGACGGATTCCCGGTTTGCGGGGATGACCTTTGTTCTCACCGGTGCCTTGAGCATGTTCACCCGGGAAGAGGCAATGGAAAAAATTGAACTTTTTGGCGGAAAAGCCGCCGGTTCCGTGTCGAAAAAGACCAGCTATGTGGTAGTGGGCGAAAATGCCGGCTCCAAAGAGCGGAAAGCCAGAGAACTGGGGATTCCCATTCTGACGGAAGCGGAATTCCTGGAACTGATCCAATAATATAAAACGCTGCGAAGAATGCTTCTTCGCAGCGTTTTTGCAGTTACAGGGAATAATCTTCCTTGTCATATTTGGAAAAATCCAGGGCTTTTGCTTTCCTGGGAATCCGCTTGCAGGGATCATAGTGAAAACGCCAGCATTTATCTTCCTGGGTCCGTAATCCCTTTTTGGTGCACAGAATACTTTCTTCTTCCAACTGGGTGCCATAGCGGCAATAGGCACAGGACTTCTCCATCTTTTTCCGAAACAGCATAGTGGTCCCTCCGTGTTGATATGGTTTCATTATAACGCAAATACTTTCAGAATGCTACTGCTTTTTTCAAAAGGATCACAACGGCAAGAAAGAGGGGAATGCACCACCAGAAACCGTAGAGAAGCCCCGTGCTGAAGGTGATGCTGAAAACTGCCTGCATCAGTTTTCCAACAAGATAACTTTGGATCCCCAAATCTGCAACTACGGACATGGTTTGCAGCAGAACACATCCGCCACCAAGGGCCAGGATCCCGGAACAAATCAGAAAACGTATCTCTTCCTCCGGGATCCCAGGCAAAGCACAGCAACCGTTGGACAGCTCCAGCAGGCCCATGAAAACCACCTGTATTTTCCCGGAGAATGCCCGGAAAAACCATTTCTGACAAAAGGCGATCAGGATCCGGAATACTACCACCCAGCCGCAAACGGTTCCCATGACGCGGATGGCACTCTGCAGCGCCTGTGGGAGAGGTACCGCCTGGGCCACAGAAGGTGTAGACTTCCCCGGTTCTTTTGGGGCAGTCAGGTAACCCCAAAGCAGGGCACTGCCGATATGGATCCCCCACAGCAGCCATGGTGCGGACTGCCGGGAAAACATGGCTCCAACCATGCCGAACAGGAACGAGGGACCTGCATTGTTGCAAAATCCCAGCATATGCCGGGCATCCTGCAGGGACAAGCTGCCGTCCTGATAGGCCTGAGCGACGCACTGGGCGCCTACCGGGTAACCACCCAGAAAAGCCGGGAGAAAAATCGATTCCATCCCTTCCGGAATGCCGCAATATTTCGCCAAAGGCCGCAGCAGGGGCATTGGGGTTCCTGAAAAAGCCCCCAGCAGCACCTGAGACAGCAGGAAAAAGGGAAACAGGGAGGGGATTACCGTGCGCAGACACAGTTGCACCCCATTTTTTGCCCCCGCAACCGCTGTTGCACTATCCAATATCAAAAGGAACATCCCCACCAATGCGCCGATGCCAGCGCAGATCCGCTTTCCTGCCATGGTGCTCACCTCAGAAGAATCTATGCAATATCCCCGGGCTCCATTCATAAGCTTGAGAAAAAGGAGGTGCCGAATGAACAGGGGAGCACATTTCTGGGAACGACTGGCAGATGCGGCACAGATCGGCAACGAGTCCCTTCCACAGGAAACAGTGGTGGAAATGATTGGAACCCGGCGGGTCCTGATTGAAAACCATCTGGGCGTTTCGGGATACAGCGATACCCAGGTATTGGTACATGTCAAGTTTGGCTGGATCTGCGTCAGCGGCTGGGGTTTGGAGCTGCTGCATATGAGCAAAAACCAGCTGGTGATCCGGGGGCATATTGAAGGAGTGCGTTTGCAGGGGAGGGATGGCCTGTGAATCTTTGGCATTCCCTTTCCGGGGCTGTTTGGGTCACGCTGACCAGTGCGGATCCGGAGCATGCGCTGGCTGTCATCAATGCCACGGGAATCGATATTTCCCGGGTGCAAAAGCGGGACCGCCTGACCTGGCGGTTTTTGGTGCAGCGACGACACCTGCCTGCACTGCGCAGCCTTGCGGCCAAACGTGGCGATAGACTGATGGTCACCCAAAAAGTAGGGGTATACTGGGATCTGCGAATCTTCCTGCGGCGTCCGGTATTGGTTGGGCTTCTGTTGGTGTTGATCGTTGCGACCTTGTATTTGCCAAGCCGGATCCTGTTTGTACAGGTGGAGGGAAATCAGCAGATATCCGAAAACCAGATCCGTTCTGCCGCAGAAGCCTGCGGTATTGGATTCGGTGCTTCCCGAAGGACCATTCGCAGCGAGAAGGTGAAAAACGCGCTCCTGCAGCAACTGCCGCAACTGCAATGGGTGGGGGTCAATACGGCGGGGTGTGTGGCCACCATTTCCGTCCGGGAGCGGACAGTTACGGAAGAGACGCGTGTATCCGATTTCGTCAGCCGCATTGTGGCAGCCAGAGATGGCTTCCTGCTTTCCGGAACTGTGGTAAGCGGTAACGCCCTGTTTCAGGTGGGAGAAAATGTAAAAAAGGGTCAGGTTCTGATTTCCGGTTATACCGATTGCGGCATTTGCATTCAGGCCACCCGGGCTCAGGGGGAGATCATGGCCCAGACGAACCGCAAAATGACCGTTGTCACCCCGGAAAATTATCGGTACCGCCGGGGTGAGGGGGCAATCAAACGGCACTTCAGCCTTCTCATCGGAAAAAAACGTATAAATTTATGGAAAGACAGTGGAATTTCGGATGCCACTTGTGATAGAATATACAGGGAAAACTATGTAACTCTGCCTGGAGGCTTTCGGCTGCCCATTGCGCTTTGCGTGGATACCGTGCTGAGTGCCCCCCTGGAAACCGGAACCGTTTCGGAACCGGAAGGCCGGACAATTCTGACAGCCGGGGCCAGTCGGCATCTGCTGGGGGAAATGGTTGCCGGCTCCATTCTGGATGCCCGGGAAGAAATCCGTGCGCAGAATGGCATCTACCGTCTGACCGGCAGCTATGTCTGCACGGAGATGATCGGCAGGGAACAACAGGAACAGATTGGAGAAGCAAATGGGAAAAACAATTGAACGGATCGTCAATGTGGAGCGGGTGGAAGATCTCATTGCGGTGTTCGGCTCCTTTGACGAGAATATAAAACGAATAGAAGATGCCCTGAATGTCCAGGTGGTGAACCGGGGAACGGAACTCCGGGTCACCGGTGACGAAGAAGCGGCAGACAAAGCCGTGCGCACCCTGGAAGGGCTGCTGATGCTGGCAGCAAAAGGGGAGACCATTGACGAGCAGCGGGTCCGCTATCTCATCACCCTGGTCAGCGAAGGCAACGACCAGCAGGTGGCAAAAATGGCCAAAGATGTGGTCTGCATCACCGCCAAGGGAAAGCCCATTAAGGCCAAGACTGTTGGCCAGCAGCAGTACATGAAGGCCATTCAGAAAAACACCATTACCATCGGTGTAGGCCCCGCCGGTACCGGCAAGACCTATCTGGCGGTGGCCGCCGCTGTGGCTGCCTTCCGGGAGAAAACCGTAAACCGGATCATTCTCACCCGCCCTGCAGTGGAAGCAGGGGAGCGGCTGGGTTTCCTGCCCGGCGATTTGCAGAACAAGGTGGATCCTTACCTGCGGCCCCTGTATGATGCCCTGTATGATATGCTGGGGGCGGAGACCTTCCAGAAGTATCAGGAGCGGGGTTCTATCGAAGTGGCACCTCTGGCCTACATGCGTGGTCGAACTCTGGACGACAGCTTTATCATTCTGGATGAAGCGCAAAACACCACCCGGGAACAGATGAAGATGTTTTTGACCCGTTTGGGCTTTGGCTCCAAGATCGTCATCACCGGTGACGTGACCCAGATCGACCTGCCGGACGATAAAGTATCCGGTCTGAAAGATGCGGTGCGGGTACTGGATGGGGTGAAGGACATCGCCATCTGCCGCCTGACTTCTGCGGACGTGGTCCGCCACGCACTGGTGCAGGAGATCATCAACGCTTACGAAAAAGCGTCCAGGAAACCGGACGTGAAAAAACCGGCCCAACAGTTTAGTGGCCGCTATAAGAGGAAGTATCCACATGAAACATAAAATCAATCTGGTGTTTGAGCAGTTCAGTCTGCAAACGTTTACCATCCGCAGCAATATCCGCCGGTGCATTCAGGCCACGCTGAATGCAGAAGGGGTCACCGTCCCCTGTGAGATCAACGTGCTGGTGACCAACAACGAAGGCATCCGCATTATCAACCGGGAAAGCCGGGATCTGGACAAGCCCACGGATGTGCTCAGCTTCCCCATGTTTCAGCTGGAAGCAGGAAACCCTCCCACAGATTGGGCGGAATACGAAGACCCGGCTACCGGTCTGGTTCCCCTGGGGGATATGTGCATCAGCCTGGAGCGGGCCATCGCCCAGGCGGAAGAGTTCGGCCACTCCACCCGCCGGGAAGTCGGGTATCTGACCATCCATTCCATGCTCCATCTGCTGGGCTATGACCACCTGGACGAAGGAGAGCAGAAGCGCCAGATGCGCGCCCGGGAAGAAGCCATTGCCGCCTCCATTCCCGGCATGACCAGAGATTAAGGAATCTCTGAATCAATACTACATACTGACAGGAGAACAAATATGAATACCAAAACTGCCATTATTACCATTGCCGGACGTCCCAACGTGGGCAAATCCACTCTGACCAATTATCTGGTTGGCGAGAAAATCGCCATTGTTTCCAATAAGCCCCAGACCACCCGGAACCGGATCTGCGGTATCGTGACCCGGGATCATTTGCAGTATGTTTTCGTGGATACCCCCGGCTACCATAAGGCCCGGACCAAGCTGGGCGATTACATGGTCAGCACCGTCCGGGAATCCATTTCCGATGTGGATGCCACCATTCTGGTGGTGGAGCCAATCCCTTCCATCGGCCCCCAGGAGCAGGCTCTGATTGAGCGACTTCAGGCCACCCGTTGCCCTGCCATTCTGGCCATCAATAAGATCGACACCATGGAAAAGGACAAGCTGCTGGAGGTCATCGCCGTCTATTCCCAGACTGGTGTCTTTGATGCCATCATTCCCATTTCCGCCAAGACTGGTGACGGTGTGGACGATCTGCTGGAAACCTGCCAGAAGTACGCCGTGGAAGGCCCCTTCCTGTTCCCGGACGATGTGACCACCGACCAGCCCGAACGGCAGGTCATGGCGGAGATCATCCGGGAGAAGCTGCTGTGGTGCCTGGAAAAGGAAATTCCCCACGGCACCGCTGTAGAGATCACCACTTTCAGCGAGCGGGACAACGGCATTATCGATATTGATGCCACCATCTACTGCGAAAAAGCCAGCCACAAGGGCATTATCATCGGCAAGGAGGGTGCCATGCTGAAGAAGATCTCTTCCATGGCAAGAGCGGACTGCGAAAAGTTTATGGGCACCAAGGTCTACCTCACCACCTGGGTCAAGGTCAAGGAAAACTGGCGGGACAGTGACTTCATGGTGCGCAATTTCGGCTACAGCGAATAATTTCCAGTGCTAGATCCCGCTTTCGCTGCAAATCCTAATCCCGGGAGGGATTCGGATGAATACCAAGGATTATTGGCAGCTTTTCTGGGAGACCGGGGCACCGGAAGCCTATTTGCTCTACGCAAAACACCTCAAATCGGAGGATGCACATGTATTTGACCATCCAGGGGATCGTCCTGAGAGTTACGGACTACAATGACCAGGATGCCCTGCTCATCCTGCTGACCAGTTCCAGCGGAAAACTGACGGTAAAAGCCAGGGGACTGCGGCGAAAGCGCAGCCCCCTCATCGCCCCCTGCCAGCTTCTGAGTTACGGGGAATTTACCTTGTTTGAATACCGGGGACAGTATACCATTCAGGAGGCCCAAGCCATAGAGCTGTTTACGCCATTGCGTCGGGATCTGACCAAACTGTCTCTGGGTACTTATTTTGCCCAGGTAGCGGAAGTTCTTTCCCAGGAAGATGCGCCAAACCCGGAGCTATTGTCTCTGGTGCTGAACTGCCTGTATGCCCTGACGAAGCTGGATCTGCCGGAGCGTCAGGTCAAGGCGGTGTTTGAACTCCGGGCCGCCTGCCTGTCTGGCTACACTCCGGATCTCTTCGGTTGCCATATCTGCGGCAGCCAGAGCCCGGAGCGGTTTGACCTTTCTGCCGGTCAGCTGGAATGTGCTTCCTGCCGCAGCGGAGATTCCGGCGGGATCCGGATGCCGGTGACCCCGGCGGTTCTGGAGGCCATGCGCTACATCTGCCTGTGCGACCCCAAGCGGCTGTTTGCCTTCCGGCTGGGGGAAGATACGCTGAAACAATTGTCATCCCTGACGGAAGGGTATCTGACCACCCAGCTGGAGCGGGGCTTTTCCACCCTGGACTTTTACAAATCACTATGGATATAGGAGAAAACCATGTCTGAACTATACGAAAAATCCCTCCTGAAACTGGAGCTGGATCAGGTTCTGGAGCTGCTTTCCCAGTGCGCCGGCAGTATCGGCGGCAAGGAAGCCTGCCTGCGGATCCATCCGACTTCCGATTTGGAGGAAGTGGAACTGATGTTGCAGCAGACCACTGCCGCATCGGATCTTTGTACCCGGAAGGGAAATCCGGTTTTTGGGGATGTGACGGATGTTTCCGCCTCTCTGGAGCGGGCAGGCCGGGGCGGCAGCCTGCAGCCCAAGGAGTTGCTGCGGATCGCAGGGATCCTGCGCTGCGCCCGGAACGTAAAGGGCTATGTGGCCGAGGACGAGAAAAGCACGGTGCTGGATGCCATGTTCCGCACCCTGTCGCCGAACAAATATCTGGAAGACCGGATCTTCGGTGCCATTTTGTCGGAGGAGGAAATTGCGGACAATGCCTCTCCGGCCCTGTCGGATATCCGCCGCCATATGCGTCTGCAGGCGGGGAAGATCCGGGACAGCCTGCAAAAAGTGATTTCTTCTCCTGCCTATTCCAAATTCCTTCGGGAGCCCATCATCACCATCCGTCAGGGGCGGTATGTGGTGCCGGTGAAGAGCGAATGCAAAAACGATGTACCGGGTCTGGTGCATGACGTATCTGCCAGCGGCTCGACTTACTTCGTGGAGCCTATGTCTGCCGTCAACGCCAACAACGCCCTGCGGGAACTGGAAATTAAGGAAAAGAAGGAGATCGAGCGAATCCTGGCGGAGCTGTCTGCGGAAGCTGCCGGGTTCCAGGAATCCATCAACCTGAACTACACCATGCTGGTGCAGCTGGATGTGATCTTTGCCAAGGCAAAGCTTGCTTACCGCATGAACGCCTGGACCCCCATTATAAACGACAAGGGCAGGGTGGACCTGCGGAAGGCCCGGCACCCTCTGATCGATCCCAAAGTGGTGGTGCCCATCACCGTCCGTCTGGGCACGGATTTTGATACCATGATCATCACCGGCCCCAATACCGGCGGTAAAACCGTTACTCTGAAAACCGTAGGCCTGTTGACCCTGATGGCAGAGTGCGGTCTTCACATTCCGGCAGGGGATGGCAGTGTGCTGTCTACCTTTGATTCCATTCTGGCAGATATCGGCGATGAGCAGTCCATCGCCCAGAGCCTTTCCACTTTCTCCAGCCATATGCGCACCATCGTGGACGTGGTGGCTCAGTGTGACGACCGGACACTGGTGCTGTTCGACGAACTGGGCGCCGGTACGGATCCGGCGGAAGGTGCGGCTCTTGCCACCGCCATCATCGAGTTCTGCCGGAAAATGGGCAGCCATGTCATTGCCACCACCCACTATGCGGAACTGAAACTCTACGCCATGCGGACGAAGGGCGTTATCAATGCCTCCTGCGAGTTTGACGTGGAGACCCTCCGGCCTACCTATAAGCTGCTCATCGGCATTCCCGGTAAATCCAATGCCTTCGCCATTTCCCGGAAACTGGGACTGTCAGAGGACATTCTGAAGGAAGCCGCCGATCAGGTGGATAAGGCGGACAAGGACTTCGAGGATGTCCTTTCCCAGCTGGAACAACAGCGTCAGCAGATGGAATCTGCCCGGCGGGAGGCGGAACGGCTCCGTCAGGAAACCGCAAAAATCAAGGAGCAGAACGAAGAATTTAACGCCCAGCTCCGGAAAGAAAAAGAAAAGGCCATGGAGTCTGCCCGGCGGGAAGCCCAACACATTATCGAGGAGGCCCGGGCTGCTGCCAACCTTGCTTCAGAGGAGCTGAAGGCCATGAAAAAGCAGCTCCAAAGCAGCGCAGACACCTCCGGCATGAACCAGCGGCAGGCAGAACTGCGCCGGAACCTGAACGAGGTGGAGGACAAACTTCGCTCCGCCCAGCCCAGAAAAGAACGTCCCAAGCCCAGCCGGGGCATTCTGGTGGGGGATACGGTGGAGCTGCTGAAACTGGGCACCAAGGCCAATGTCATTGCCATCAACAAAGACGGAACCTATCAGCTCCAGGCGGGTATTTTGAAGCTGTCTGCCAAGGCGGATGAAGTTTACCTTCTGGAGCACGAAAATCCCTATCAGGTCAAGGGTGCCCGGCCCAAGCACTCCGGCCGGGAGATGAAGATGACCGCCATGCCCACGGAAGTGGATCTGCGGGGCATGGATGCCGTGGAGGCGGTTTGTGTGCTGGAACGATATCTGGATGAAGCCATGCGGGCCAATCTGACCCAGGTGCGGATCATCCATGGCAAGGGTACCGGTACCCTGAGAGCCGCCGTGCAGCAGTCCCTGAAAAAGAATAAGTATGTCAAGAAGTTCCGCCTGGGACAGTACGGCGAAGGTGAGGACGGCGTGACCATTGCAGAATTTGGTTGATTTGCACCAAATTTCCAGATTTGGAAACGTTTTCACCAAATAGAACGGTCAAATCGAAGTTGCACTTGTGGAAATAGGCTGAAAATTGGTTGACTTTTATGTGAAATTTGCTATGATATATGCAGACCCGTTGTGTCCATCGGGATGCAATGAAAAGGAGTGTATGTTATATGTTCAATAAAGAAGTCGTGGTTCGTTGTGAATCCGGCCTTCACAACAAGCAGGCTACCTACTTCGTGCAAAAGGCCAACGAATTCGAGAGCAGCATCTGGCTGGAATCCGGCAACCGCAAGATGAATGCCAAAAGTCTGCTGGGTATCATGTCCCTGGGAATCGTGACCGGTACTACGGTGATCCTGAGTGCCGCCGGAGCAGATGCGGAAGCTGCGGTGAACGCACTGGAAAACCTGCTGCAGCGGGACGTTTATTAAAATAGTTCGTACTTAACCGCCTCGATGCCATATTGCATTGAGGCGGTGCTTTTTAAGGAGAGATCCATGACCTTCGAGGAACTGAAAGAAAAAGCGCTGACCCTGCCTTACGCCCCCGGTGTCTATATCATGCGGGACAAAACGGACAAGGTGATCTATGTCGGCAAGGCAAAAAAACTGAAAAACCGGGTCAGTCAGTACTTTCAGGATACGGCTTCCCATACCCCAAAGACCCGGCTGATGGTCAGCAAGATCCACCACTTTGACGTAATCGTAGCCGCCTCGGAGTTTGAAGCTCTGGTGCTGGAATGTTCGCTGATCAAGCGGTATATGCCCAAGTACAACATCCTTTTGAAGGATGACAAAGGCTATCCCTATCTGCGGCTGAACATGAAAGACATTTATCCCACCATTACCATTGCCAGTAAACTGGCGGAGGATGGGGCGGATTACTATGGCCCCTATGGCGGCCGGGCAGTGACCCACGATGTGATGGAAGCCATCCGGCTGACCCTGAAGCTCCCGGGCTGCCACAAGCAGTTCCCTCGGGATATCGGCAAGGAACGGCCCTGCCTGAACTACCACATGAACCAATGCGCCGGCTGGTGTCAGGAGGGAAAATCCTGCACGGAGTACCGGGAAACCATGATGCAGGCCAGAGAACTTCTTCGGGGCAATTATAAAGCCGTTGCCGAAGACATCCGGCAGCAGATGCTCTCCGCTGCGGATAATCTGAAATTTGAACTGGCAGCCAGCCTCCGGGACCGGTTGCAGGCCGTGGAAAATCTGGGTCAGAAGCAGTTGGTCACCGCCGGAACCCTGGCGGATACCGACGTCATCGGCTACGGGGAAACCGAGGCCAAGGCCTGTTTCGCTGTCCTGCATTTTTCCGGTGGCAATCTGCTGGACAAAGATTATGAAGTGTTCCCAAGACCGGATGACAAAATGGAGGCGGTTTCCAGTCTGCTGAAGCAGTATTATCTTAGCCGGGGTCTGGCTCCCAGACGGGTATTGCTACCATTTGCCATTGAGGATGTGGAACTGTTTGCCCAATTGCTGGAGCAGCAGTTTGGACGTCTTCCTAAGCTCCATGTTCCCCAGCGGGGAGACAACGTCCGTCTGGTGGAGCTGGCCTGCAAAAATGCCTTTGAGGAGGCCCAGCGGGTCACCGGCAAGGAAGAACGGATCAGCGCCACGCTGACCCTTCTGGGAAAAATGCTGGCGATGGAGCCGCCCCGGCGGATGGAGTCTTATGATATTTCCAACATTTCCGGAACGGATATCGTGGCCAGCATGGTGGTGTTCCTGGAGGGAAAGCCAAAGAAAAGCGAGTACAAGCGCTTTAAGTTGGAGGGGCTTACCAATCAGGATGACTATGCTTCCATGCACCAGATCCTGAAACGGCGGTTTACTCACTACAAGGCCGGTGACAAAGGATTTGAAGAAGCCCCGGATCTGCTTTTGATCGATGGCGGCGTGCAACATGCCCGGGTGGCCGTGACTGCCTTGCAGGAACTGGAATTGGACTTTCCCATATTCGGTATGGTGAAAGATGATCGTCACCGTACACGGGCTCTGGTGACCCCGGAGGGACAGGAGATCCGGATTGACAACAATCAGGCGGTATTCTCCCTGATTGGCAATATTCAGGAGGAGACCCACCGCTTTGCCATTACCTATCACCGGCAGCTGCGGAGCAAACGTCTGCGCTATTCAGAGCTGGACGGCATTCCGGGCATCGGCCCCAAGCGGAAGCAGGATCTGCTGCGACAATTCAAATCCCTGACTGCCATCGGGCAGGCCACCTTGCCGGAGCTGGAGCGGATCCTTCCCAAAGATGCTGCTGCGGCGGTGTATCACCATTTTCGGGAAAAGCAGGAATAAATAAGGAGAAATACTATGCGTGTCATAACAGGAAAAGCCAGAGGTGTCCAATTAAAAACTCCGGAGGGAATGCAGACCAGGCCCACCACTGACCGGGTCAAGGAGGCACTGTTCAGCGTGATCCAGTTTGAGATCCCCGGGGCGAAGGTACTGGATCTGTTCGGTGGTACCGGCCAGCTGGGCATTGAAGCCCTGAGCCGGGGAGCCAACAGCGCCGTTTTTGTGGATGCGGGGGACGCTGCCTGTAAGCTTATCAAAGAAAATCTGAAGCGAACCAAACTGGAAGGGGAGGGGAAGGTCGTCCGCAGCGATTACCTGGATTACCTGTCCCGGTGCCGGGACAGCTTCGATATCATTTTTCTGGATCCTCCCTATGCGGAAGTTTTTTTAGAAAATGCCTTAAAACGGATAACGGAAATTGACATTTTGCATTCCAATGGTATAATAGTAACAGAGCGCCCTCTGGGCAAGGAGCTGCCCTGGGAATACGAAGGCTATACCCGCTCCAAAGACTATAAATACGGAAAAACGCTGATTACGATTTACCGAAAAGCGGAAAAGCAGGTTTTATGAAGATTGCAATCTATCCGGGCAGTTTTGACCCGGTCACCAGTGGACACCTGAATATCATCCGGCGTGCCTCAAAAATTTTTGACAAACTCATCGTGTGCGTCATGGTCAATGCCGGTAAAAATCCCATGTTCACCCAGGAAGAGCGGGTGGAACTGATCCGGCGGGTCACGAAGGATCTGCCCAATGTGGAAGTGGACGGCTCCAGCGAGCTGTTGGCGGATTATGCCAGACGCCGGGGGGTTGGTGTGGTCGTAAAGGGACTGCGGGCTGCTTCGGATTTTGAAAACGAATTCCAGATGGCACTAATCAACCGCAAAATCAACCCGGAGTTGGACACCATGTTCCTGACCGCAGACAACCAGTATATGTTCCTCAGCTCCAGCACCGTCAAAGAGCTGGGAACCTACGGCGTGGAGCTGTCGGATTTTTTACCCCCAGAAATTATACCGGATTTTCAGGAAAGAATAGAGAAACGGAAACAATCAACCTAAGGAGGAATTTTTGAAATGACCGATCACAACGCAGAAGATATCATTGGCGCATTGTATGACATGGTGCAGGATGCCCGCTCCATGCCACTGGCATCCGATAAATGTATTCTGGAGCGGGATAAGGTTCTGGATATGCTGGATGAGATCATTGCCCAGCTGCCCGCAGAGCTGAAGCAGGCCCGCACCATTGTGGACTCCCGGAATGAACTGGTCAGCCAGGCCCGCCGGGAAGCGGACGGCATCCTCCGGGACGCTCAGGAAAAGGCTAAGCAGATGATTACCAAAGAAGCCGTTTATGAGGAGGCCAAAAAGCGCAGCGAAGAGCTGGTGGGCCAGACCCAGGAGCGGATGGAGCAGCTGAAGAAGGCGGCCAATGATTATATGGACGAATCTCTGCGCCAGACCGAGGAGGTCATGACCAGCGCCCTGAACGAGGTCCGGGAAACCAGAATGAAGTTCCGTTCCGTGACTCAGGCACAGGAGCAGCGGAAAGCCCCCAATGTGGATGTAGAAGTTTGATATCGTTACCCAAACCGGGACAGGCATTGCTTGTCCCGGTTCTTTTTTATGCTCCCGGGGAATAGAGTGAAGGGAAAGGGGAGAGGGATATGGCAGGTAAGCAAAGAAATGGAAGGGCCAGCTCCATTCCGGCAGGACTTGGGGCCGGAGCGGGTGTGAGCATATTGGTCACCATGGCGGGAACGGCAGTGCTGGCCAAGCTTTTGGATAAAGAGACGATCCAGTGGGAAGCTGTGGGGTACGGGATTCTGATTATGGTGATGCTCTCTGCCATGCTGGGCGGTATCACAGCAATGAAGAAGATCAAGCGGCAGCCTGGCATTGTCTGTCTGCTCAGTGGATTTGTTTATTGGGGGATATTGCTGTCCATCACGGCACTGTTTTTTGGAGGACAATATGAAGCGGTTGGCGTTACCCTTCTTCTGATCGCCGGTGGCAGTGGCTGCGCATTTTTGCTGTGCACCGGACAGGGCAGGGGAGGGATCCGGCGAAAGCGGAAACAGATATCCCCCCACCGTACAGCCAGAGTCTCACGAAGGTAAATAGTATTTACGCTAAATATAGTTTTTGCAGGAATGCTTGCAAAAACTATATTTAGGATTTTTACACCTAAGAAACCACAATATATAGACAAAAAGTCGAAAATGATAAAAATAATCCCCTTTGTTCACAAACGAGTTGACATAATAAAGTTTACATAAATATCCGTCAATATCTACAAAAAAAGCCGTTTTGGCTAAAAAAGCTTGAATTTTTGTAAGAAATGGAGTATAGTATGCGTATAGTTAAATTATGGTGTTGCTATGACCACAATGGTATGTACCCCGCAGTTTCCGCAAGGGTTCTTCGAAGGCCGTATTTTCCGGGAGGTACTGTATCCCTTGGTTCCGATCAGGCCATCCGGTAACCGGCTCCGGTCCCGCAAGCATTGTCAGGTGCTTCTTGCGGTTTGCTGGATTCTGGGTATCCTTTGTGGGACGTTTCTGCCTATTTCCGCAGCAGATCTTTCCACGGTTTTGATGCGCGGCATTTACATTTCTGCCGTGTCGATCGTTTCTGTGCTGTATGTGGTTTATTTACCTTTTCTACTGTCCGCTTTTGCGGTTTTGCTTTCTGCTCCGGCCATGATCCTGCCGGTGTGCTTTGGTAAGGCATTTCTGTGTGCATACAGCTTTTGTTGTGTATTTCGCACATTCGGTGCCATTGGTTGGATCATTTCAGGCATCTTCCTGTTTCCGGATTGGGCTGCTTTGCCGGTTCTATACTGGTATTGGCGCAGCGTATTGGTCCGGAATGGCTGCAGAGGGCTATCTTCCTTCTGTGTGGCAGCCGGTATTCTGGCAGGGATCGCATGGTTGGATCTGCGCATCATTTCGCCCTTTGGGGCGGGTTTGATAGATTTTATAGAAAGGGTAAATGGGTAAACTGATTCATGTTGGATTTGATTCAAGCCTACGAGAATTACCTGACAAAGGTGAAACAGGCATCCGGCAACACGGTTTCTTCCTATTTGCGGGACATTCGGCAGTTTTCCGAGTGGTTCGCTGCCACGGATGATTCCGGGATCCTACATGCCACCCAACTGAATATCAGTGATTATCTGACCTGCTTACAGGAGAAAGGAAAGTCCGGCGCCACGGTTTCCCGCACGCTGGCAAGTCTGAAGAACTTCTACGCTTATCTGGTCACCAGCGGCTTTTTGGAGGCCTCCCCCGTCACAGCAGATATTCATGTGGCCCGTGGCGAAAAGAAACTTCCGCAGATCCTTACCGGCAAGGAAGTGGAACTGCTTCTGTCCCAGCCCAGCACCTCGGATGCAAAGGGCCTCCGGGATAAAGCCATGCTGGAAGTGATGTACGCCACCGGCATCCGGGTGACAGAACTCATCGACCTGAATCTGGAGGACGTGAATCTGGAATTGGGTTCTGTGAAGTGCGGAAATGCCAAAAAGTCCCGGTTCATCCCGCTGTATCCTGCTGCATTGCGTTCCCTGGCCGTATACATTCAGGAGGTCCGCAGTACCATGCTGGCAGACCCCGCAGAGAAGGCGTTGTTCGTCAATGTTAGCGGTTCCAGAATGAGCCGTCAGGGTTTTTGGAAATTGCTGAAATTCTACCAGAGCAAAGCAGGGATCGAGAAAGATATCACACCACATACATTGCGCCACAGCTTCGCTGTGCATTTGTTGGAAAACGGTGCCGACCTGGGTTCCTTGCAGGAACTGATGGGGCACAGCGATATTTCCTCTACGCAAATGTACACACACATGATTAACCAGAAGCTGAAAACAGTCTATGATAAATATCATCCAAAAGCATAAAAGAAGCTCCCACCGTCTTAAAGGGTACGGTGGGAGCTTCTTTTATTTATATAGAAAATCTTCCGGCTGTGTCAGACACAGCCGGAAGGGGAGATGTAACATCAGATACCGGTCATAGCTGCCAGAACATTGACTTCGATCTGCTGGATGCTCTTGTGCATAGCCAGACCTTCGTCAATATCCACGTCGGTGAAGCCACCATCGTGGGTGCAGACGATGCGGTTGTTCTTGCCCTGAAGCAGGAGTTCCACGGCCAGATAGCCCATCTTGGTGGCATTGACACGGTCACGGCCGGTGGGGGTACCACCACGCTGAATATGACCCAGAACCGTCACACGGGGATCCAGATCCGTGGCATCCTTGATCTTGGCAGCAATGTCCGCAGCGGAACCGGCGCCCTCTGCCACAACGATCATGTAGTGGGTAAAACCGTTCAGACGGGCCTGGCGGATCTTCTCCACCACATCCCGTTCAAAATCGATGGTTTCCTCGGGCACCAGTACGGCGGTAGCGCCAACGGCCAGGCCCACGTACATAGCCAGATAACCGGCATTACGGCCCATGACTTCCACCACGGAGCAGCGCTCATGGGACTGCATGGTGTCCCGCAGCTTATCGATGCACTCGATGGCGGTATTGGCAGCGGTATCGAAGCCGATGCAGTAATGGGTGCAGCTGATATCATTGTCAATGGTGCCGGGAATGCCGATGACGTTGATTCCATATTTGCTCAAAGCCCGGGCTCCCCGGAAGGTACCGTCACCGCCGATGGCAATGATGCTGTCCAGCCCCAGGAACTTGCAGGTGGAGACCGCCTTGCGCTGGCCTTCTTCCGTCATGAAGTCCTTGCTGCGGGCCGTGTAAAGAATCGTGCCGCCGCGGTTGATGGTGTGGGAGACGCTCTTTTCATCCAGTTTCACAACGTCACCTGTGATCAGGCCGTTCCAGCCCCGGCGAATGCCATAGCATTCCAGACCATGATACAGGGCAGTACGGACAACAGCCCGGACGCAGGGATTCATGCCAGGGGCATCGCCGCCGCTGGTAAGGACACCAATTCTTTTCACGCTCATAGAGGAACCTCCAGAAAATCAAAATGGATTCTGTAGCTATTTTAGCGGGAAAGTCGGAAAATGTAAAGTGCTTTTTTCCGTTTTAATCCATTCCGAATAGAACTCAGTAAAAAATGCCACACAGATGACTTAAACATAGTTACAGTCTGTCTGGCGCATAAGGGAGAAGAAACTGGAGACAGCTCCATATTGACAAAGAAATAGCATTGTGCTAGAATAGTGGCGGAAGCAGTGAACGCAACAAAATTAAAATTTTGTTGCGTTCGGCGCGGATTTATGCTATACTGTGTAGTCAAGAAAGTCGTTTTACAGGCGATCTATAGGCTTTTATTACAGCTATGGAGGTTTCTATGCAAAAATATGGTGATTGCCCGCAGATTCTGCGAGAGTTTTTGATCTATCACGAAAATATCAAAGGCCAGTCACAACTGACGATCTCAGAATATTATCTGGATCTGCGGATGTTCTTGCGTTTCGTCCGGCTCATGCGGCAGGATATGCCCATGTCTACGCCACTGGATGACATTCCCATTAAGGACATTGATTTGAAATTCATTCAGGAGATCGAAACGTCTGATATTTATGATTTCCTGTCCTATCTGGCAAATGATCGGGCACTGCATCCGGAAAGTGGCGTGCCGGAGTACGGCATCTCCCCTTCCGCCAGAGCCAGAAAACTGTCGGCCATCAAGTCCTTTTACAAATATCTCACCGTTCGCACCAAACAGCTGGAAGAAAATCCTGTTGCAGATCTGGAATATCCAAAATTGCGAAAAAGTTTGCCAAAATACCTGACTTTAGAACAATCTTCAGCACTTTTACAAGCTGTTTCTGGGCAAAATCAAAAGCGGGACTATGCCATTCTGATGCTGTTTCTCAACTGTGGCATCCGGCGCAGTGAGCTGGTGGGACTCAATTTGACGGATGTCTACGAAGACCGGATCCGGGTGGTCGGCAAAGGCAATAAGGAACGATTTGTGTATTTTGGCACTGCCTGCCGGAAAGCCATCGATGACTACCTGGAAGAACGGAACAAAATCGAATTAAGTGACAACCGTGCCCTGTTCGGTTCCCGGGACAAAAACCGGATCAGCGTCACCGCTGTTCATCGGCTGGTGAAAAAAGCATTGCTCCAGGCAGGACTGGATTCCACCCAGTTCTCTGCCCACAAACTGCGGCATACTGCGGCGACCATGATGCTCTCCGGCGGTGTGGATGTGAAAACCGTCCAGGAGGTGCTGGGACATGAGAACCTGAACACAACTCAGATATACACCCACATTGAAAATACGGAACTGAAAATCGCCGCGGAAGCAAATCCCCTTTCCAAACTTGACTTTTCAAAATAATTGCTGCATAATAGGAATGCAACCAAAAGTTGGCAATCTTTCTTTACTTAAAGTGGTGAAAATATGTCGATTGGAGAACGCATCAGCGATTTGCGAAAGTCCAAAAATATCTCTCAGGAACAGCTGGCCCGTTACCTGGGGGTCTCCCGGCAGGCGGTCAGCAAGTGGGAAAACGATTTATCCAGTCCGGACACCCTGAACCTGATCAAACTGGCAGATCTGCTGGAAACAGAGGTCGCCTACCTGGCCACCGGGCAAAAGCCGGTGTACACTTATCCGGTATACGTCGATAAGGTGCAGGTGGTTGAGCGGGAAGTTCCGGTGACCGTAGAGAAGATCTTGGAAGTCCCGGTACCTGTAGACCGTATTGTCGAAGTCGAAAAAGTCGTGGAGCGTCCTGTGGTAAAGAAGGTTCTCCGCTATCGTTATGTGCGGAATCCGCTGGAATTTTTTCTGATAGGAATTGCCTGCCTGGCACTGGGAATTCTAATCGGGATACTTTTGTAAAGCCCCTTCCCCTTCCCTGTATAGCATAAAACGTCCGATGGCAACTGCCATCGGACGTTTGTCTATGGATCGTATTACTTTGAATTAAGGGTTCTGGCGTTGGTCTTTCCTTCGGGATTGATCTCACCGGCTCGGGTCAGGGCCATCTTGGTCATAGCAGGACCAACCAGTTCATACACCAGCACGCTGAACAGAACAACGTTGCGAACCAACGCGCCGTCCTGCAGGGTAGCTGCGGTCAGGGCCATGCCCAGTGCTACGCCAGCCTGAGGCAGCAGGGTGATACCCAGGTTCTTGGTAATGGTATCATCGCACTTTTCGACGCGGCAGGTCAGGTTGGAGAAAATATACTTACCTGCGCTCCGGGCCAGAATGTAAATCACGCCGATCAGCAGGGTCGTAGGCTGGATCAGCACTTCCAGATCCAACTCGGCACCGGAAATCACAAAGAACAGCACGCTGACAGGCACTGTCCACCGCTCCACACGGTTCATCAGTTCTTCGGAAGTATCACAGATGTTGCAGAATACAGTGCCGGTCATCATACACACCAGCAACAGAGAGAAACCACAATGGATTTCCCCAATATTGAATTCCACCATGGACAGTCCCACGGTCAGCATTACAAAGGCCACAGAAATAGTCATACGCTTACTGCGGGAATGGAAGAAATACTCCACCCGATGCAGCAGCCAGCCCATAATGGCTCCCAGTCCCAGAGACAGGACAATTTCCAGCACCGGCTCCAGGATAATCTCCACTACACTCACCGCACCGCTGTGCAGGGCCGTGGCAATACCAAAGAAAACGGAGAACAGCAGCAGACCTACCGCATCGTCAATGGCAACCACCAGAAGCAGCAGTTTGGTCAGGGGGCCATCTGCCTTGTACTGGCGAACCACCATCAGCGTAGCAGCCGGAGCGGTAGCGGCGGCAATGGCGCCCAAGGTAATGGCAGCAGGCAGGCTCAGCACTTCCGGGAGCATCAAATGTACCAGAATCAGCACCACATCCACCATGACTGTGGTTCCCACAGCCTGGAAAATACCGATGGTAATGGCCTTGCTGCCTATGGCTTTCAGCTGGGTCAGACGGAACTCATTGCCCATGGAAAAAGCGATGAAACCAAGGGCCACCTGGGTGATGATCTTCATTTCCTCCACGTCACCCATGGTGGGGAAACCGATCCCCAGTCGGCCCAGGCAGTAAGGACCCAGCAGCAAACCGGCAACCAGATAGGCGGTAACTGCCGGCAGGTTCAGCAGTTTCGTTACACGGGACATCAGCAATCCGCCGATCAGGGCGGTGGAAAGACAAATCAGAATGTTTTCCATAAATTCTACCTTCTTTACTCTTAATGCAAGCCGTATCTTACCACCATTCCCGGAATTGTGCAAGGGCAATACTAAACAAAAAAACAGGAGATATTGGGCACAAAAGAACGATTGTGTCCAATATCTCCTGTTTTGTTCGCAATGATCAGATTTTACAGGAATATCTCTCCGTTCCTCACAGGGAAACTTCGATTGCTTCCCGCAAAGAACGTACCCGGTAAACGGTCAGTCCACTGGGGATCTCTAGTTTTTCCGTGCCACTTTTGGGAATGATACATTTCCGGAACCCCAGCCGGGACACCTCCCCCAGCCGCTGATTCATATGGGAAACGGAACGGATCTCCCCTGTCAGGCCCACTTCTCCGATGGCGACCAGATCATCTGCAATGGCAACCTCCCGGTAAGAGGACGCCACTGCCAGGGCCACCGGCAAGTCTGCCCCCGGCTCATCCAGCCGCAGGCCGCCGATAACATTAATATAGGCATCGAAGGCACTGAGCCGCATCCCCGCCCGCTTTTCCGCAACTGCCATCAGCAAAACCGCCCGATTAAAGTCAAAGCCGTCTGCCGCCCGCCGAGGTACATTGAAGCTGGTCTTGGTCACCAGGGCCTGTACCTCTGCCAGCACCGGACGGGTGCCCTCCATAACGCAGGCCACACAGGTGCCGTTGGCCCCCTCCGGCCGCCCCTCCAGCAGCATCTGGGAGGGATTCGGTACCTCTGCCAGTCCCACATCCATCATTTCAAATACGCCGATCTCATTGGTGGAGCCGAAACGGTTTTTGGCAGCCCGCAAAAGCCGGTAAGAGGTATTGGGGTCGCCTTCAAAGTACAGCACACAGTCCACCATATGTTCCAGCACCTTGGGACCTGCAATGTTGCCATCTTTATTGATATGTCCCACCACAAACACTGTGATGCCCTGAGATTTGGAGATCTGCATCATGGTCATGGTGCAGTCCTTCACCTGAGAGACACTGCCGGGAGAGGAATCATTTTCTTCATTATATAAGGTTTGGATGGAGTCCACGATGAGAATATCCGGCTTCATTTCCTCCACGGCTTCCACCACATCGGAAAGCCGGGTCTCAGACAGGATATACAGTTCTTCCGGATCTACATGGAGCCGCTCCGCCCGGAGCTTCAGCTGCCGTTCGCTTTCCTCACCGGAGACGTACAACACCCGGCGGCCGCTGCACAGACTGTTGCAGATCTGAAGCAGCAAGGTGGATTTGCCGATACCCGGAGCACCGCCAACCAGAACCAACGATCCGGCAACTGCGCCGCCCCCAAGGACCCGATCCAGCTCCCCCATTCCGGTAGAGAAGCGGATCTCCCCGTCACTGGTTACTTCCCCGATCCGCTGAGGTTTCCGGCTACGGCCCACCGGGGCCGGTTTGGCCTTTCCTACAGCCACCGGCTTTTCAATGTGTTCCTCCATTGTGTTGAAAGCGCCGCACCCCGGGCAGCGGCCCATCCATTTGGGAGTCTCATTGCCGCAGTTGGTACAATAGAAAATCGTTTTGGTTTTGGCCATGGTATCGCTCCTCTGTCTGTTTCTCGGATTTATTATACCAACAATTGCAGTTTCGGTCAAGTGTTCGATAGAAATTCTGCCACAGTCGTCACAAGAACACTGCAAAACCGCTTTTGGTATTCTGCCTCCCGCAGCTTTGCTTCCTCCTGGGCATTGGACAGAAATCCGCATTCGATCAGTATCCCCGGGCGCTGGATCCGTTCCATCAGGTAAATGCCTTCCGCTTTTTTGGCCTTCCGGTGATTATTGGGATCCAATGTCCCGGAAAATGCGTTCTGTAACTGGTCGGCCAGCAGTTGACTTCCTTCTGTACTGGCATAAAAGACCTGCGCACCGCTGTAGCGCCCATCCGAAAAGTAATTCTGGTGGATGCTCAGCAGCAGAGCGTTTGGGGTATCGTTGACGATCCGCACCCGTTCTTTCAGGTCGGATACCTTCTTTTGGGCAATGGTCTCCCCTTTTGTATAGATGGAAACATCCGTTGTCCGTGTCATTTTGGTATCGTATCCCAACAGATGCAGCAGATTTTCCAGCCGCAGGGCAATTTCCAGATTATAGCTGCTTTCCAGCCGGCCGGTGCAGGAAGTGGCACCCCCGTCCTCGCCGCCGTGGCCGGCATCGATAATAATGCAGTGTTTCCCGGCAACCGGCGTGCTTTCCACGAATACCGTTACCGCCCGACTTCCCAGCCAGGCAACCGCCAGAATGGACAGGACTACCATCATATAAACCGGAAGCCATTTTTTCACAGACCCACCACCTCTGGAAACAGTCTATGCGCCGGAGGTGCTCTGCTGAACATTTCGGGAAAAGAAAGCATAGGATGACATGGACCGACACATCCATCATCTTTTTTCGGGAGGAATGCCATTTGGATACCCAACGAACTCAGCCGAATTATCGGGAAGGACGGCTCCCCGCCAACGCCCCGATGGCGAACCCCTATGTCCCCTTTCAGCAGGAAAACCCACCCCAGTACGAGGTCCGGAAAGGCCTGATCCGGGGCACCATATTCCCGGGGCTGGATCTGCCCTTTATGGGTATGGTCAACCAGCAGGAAAAGCCGGTCACGCCCCTGTCCGAATTGCAGGCCCTGGGCTTTGCCATTCAGGAGCTTGCTCTGTATCTGGATACCCATCGGGAAGATACGGAAGCGCTGGAACTTTACCGCCAGTATCAGACCATGTACGACCATTGCCGCACAGAATACCGTAAGGAAAACGGACCGCTGAACCATCTGAGCCCCTCAGATGCCGAATCCTACGCCTGGCTGGACGATCCCTGGCCCTGGGAATACAGTAATAATCAGGAGGGTTGACCATGTTTTTATATGATAAAAAATTGCAGTATCCCGTGAAAATTGCCAATTCCAATCCCCGGCTGGCCGCCATCATCATCTCCCAATACGGCGGCCCCGATGGCGAACTGGGTGCCTCCCTGCGCTACCTATCCCAACGCTATGCCATGCCCTTCGATGAACTGAAAGGTCTGCTGACAGATATCGGTACATCGGCAACGTTTTGGCACCCACCCGAAAAGTCGTTGCGCTGCAACGGATTTTCGGCTGGCAAAATTTGGGAATTGTTGTCGAAAAGCACAGAAACAGAGGAGTCATTATGACACCCCCCACTATGTTTTTCTTTCAAAAGTTTCAATTCTTCCAGTCTTGCCAGAACATAGGCCCAACTGGGAGGCAAAAGGTTCAGTTTCATCTCAATTTTTTTATCGGGATGAACAACGATCTTATCAAGCAGGTTTCTGCAGAACAATTCGTCATCAGGATCCTGCTTTGCGATCATTTTTAGATGCGCTTCAATGTCATCTTCAAGGTCTCTGATATCATATTCCAGCGTGTTCAAACTGCGCAGAGCTTCAAGCTTTTCCTGCAAAGATTTGATTTTTTCATCATACGATGCATTCATCAGGCGGAAATCGTCTTTGGAGATATCCTTGGAGAAAAATGCGTCCAGCACTTCCCTCTTCTTCTCTTCCAACTTTTTGATTTCCTGCTCAACTTCTTCCTGCGTTTCGGTAAACGTGACTTCACTGGATTCCATATAGCTCTTTGCCTGTTCGATCACTCTTTTGGCAAACCACATCGGTTTTGCTTGGATCAGACGAATAGAGTACTGGAGCAAATCGTGTGCCAGTTCATCACGAAGAAGGCAGCCTACATTGCAGCCCACCTCATTACCCTTATCATCGGTGTGTCTCAGGCCATCGATTGTAGCATTAAAACAGCCCCAGCGCTTATAACTGGTGCCGCTCTTCCTCTTCTTCGTTCTGGAAACAAAGGTTGCACCGCAAACACCGCACTTGATCTTACCGGAGAACAAATAGCGATTGGAATGGCCAATAGCAGGATCTCCATGACGGTTGCGGCGTTCGATTTCGATCTGTACAAGATCCCAAAGTTCGCGGCTGATGATCGGTTCGTGATGGTTCTTAATATAGACCATTTCTTCTTCACCGCGATTGATCTTTTTCTCGTGGGTCAAATAATCCAGAGTAACAGTTTTCTTCTGGCACAGATCTCCCACATATTTCTCATTTTTGAGAATCTTAATGATATGGGTATTGGACCAGTTGCTGTGTCCACGGAAAGTTAAATACCCAGCTTCCCGCAGTTCACGGGCAATGATAGACGTACCCTTTTTCTCGATGCCATATTTATAGAAAATCAGTTTGACAATTTCCGCACCAACAGGTTCAAGATACAGTTTGCCGTCCTTGACATCATAGCCCAGCAAGGACTTTCCAAAGACGACTCCCTTTTCCATCTGTCGGGTCTGACCCCATTTTACACGAGCTGAGGTCTTGCGGCTTTCCTCCTGGGCAATTGAACCCATAATGGACAGACGCAATTCGGCATCGGGATCCATCGTATTGATTCCATCCGTCATGAACAACACCCCGACACCTAAGGCTTTCAACTCTCGGGTGAAGGCGATAGTATCCAATATATTACGGGAGAACCGACTGACTTCTTTCGTGATGATCAGCTTGAACTTTCCTTTGCGGGCATCATGGATCATCTGATTGAACTGGACTCGTTTTTTCGTGGACGTTCCGGTAATGCCTTCGTCGGC
>CAYXUI010000003.1:0-76632 GCA_964468195.1 uncultured Oscillospiraceae bacterium
TCTGCAAAATGTAGGGGTTGGGGGTGGCCTTCACGGCGAAGTATTCCCGGTAGCCCTTGTTCCAGGCGAAGGCAGCTTTCAAAGCCCGGGCATTGGCACGGATACCGGCCTCGTCATAAACATGGTAAGGCGTGGGGATCTGAGCGGCAATTTCCTTCGCCTTGTCCAGAGTGATAAAGGGGGTCTTCTTCATAGTATTCTTCCTCTCTTTTGAGTGATAGTTTTATATCAATGCTGAATGCAAAATGCACAGTGCATAATTGGGAGCATTAAAAAAGCCCTGTGCTGCGCACAGGGCAAACGGATCGTTTACACCCGGCAGCGCACCATTTCCCTTTGGAAATGACAGTCCCGGACATGTTCTGCCCGGGCCCAGAAGCGTCCCCCTTGGCCCGGGAAACGCGCCTTCGGCACAGGCCCCTTTCCCCCTTGGGCAATTGCCAAACCGGAAGGGATACTCTTGACCTGTGCGACCTCAGCCGTATTACCCCTTGATTGTATTCCAATCAGGGACATTTGTCAACCCCAAAGTGCATTCTCCCGGCAGTAGAGATGTCCTTTCTCCCTCCGGGAGAGGGTAGAGTTGCCACGGTAGGGTTACTTTTGGAAAAAACGTGCTATCATAATCGTATCCATGCGAATCGGGAGTTAAAAAAGCCTTCGACGCTCCGGCGGGCGAAGCCCGTCTTGGCCCCCTCTCTGAGGGGGCTGGCACCACCGTCAGGTGGTGACTGGGGGAGTGTCCTTCCACCGGTAGCACACTCTCTCCGCCCCCTTCGGGGCACCTCCCTCTGAGAGGGAGGCAAGATCTCATCCGGTAACCCTTCGGGCTGCCGCCATCGCTTTCCAAAAAGGAAGGCTCTCCCCCCGATTCCTATCATCACCAGCAAGAAAGGCGAATACTATGAAACGAACCAAACTCTGTGACCGGAAGCTCCCTAATTACTCCAAAGGCGAGGAACAGATGAATATGATCTCCCACATCGTCGGCGGTGGGCTGGGCGTTGTGGTGCTGCTGACCTGCGTCATCCGGGCAGCTCTCCGGGGAAATACCGCCGGGATCGTCAGCAGTGTAATTTACGGCGTGTCCTTCATCACCCTGTTCACCATGTCCAGCGTGTACCATGGTCTCCGGGCCTCCACCGGCAAGAAAGTTATGCAGGTCATTGACCACTGCACCATTTATTTTCTCATCGCCGGAACTTACACCCCCATCGTCCTGTCCGCCATCCGGCCGGTGTACCCGGCATTGGGCTGGGGACTCTTCGGATTTGAGTGGGCACTGGCGCTGATCGCCGCCGGTCTGACGGCCATTGACCTAAAAAAGTATGCTGCCTTCTCCATGGTCTGCTACGTCGGTATGGGCTGGGCGGTGATCCCCTTCTGGCGTCAGGTAGTGGAAGTGATGACCATGCCGGGATTCCTTTTGCTCCTGTCCGGTGGCATCGCCTACACCATCGGCTCCATCCTCTATGGACTGGGCCGTACCCACAAGTGGATGCACTCAATCTTCCACATCTTCGTGGTACTGGGTGCGGTGCTGCAATATTTTGCAGTGCTGCTGTACGCCCTGTAATATTTTCTTTCCTCCTGTGATAATCTCTTTCCCGGTAAAACTGAACAATTTTCGTATGCCGGTTTTGTAACCGCTCTTTGCTGAACTTAGCCGTATCTTGGTTGCCTTGTTCACAGTTTTGTCATATAATTGGCTCGGTTGAGGGATGCTGATCCATCCTTCAGCAATATGATATTCATAGTTGAGGAGGAACACTATGGTTACATTTATTCTCTGCGTTGCGTTTCTGATTGCCGGTTACCTGATTTACGGCAAGTACGTCACCAAGGTCTTCGGCCCGGATGACCGTGAGACCCCTGCCATCGCCATCAATGATGGCGTTGACTATGTTCCCATGCCTACATGGAAAGTATTTCTCATCCAGTTGCTGAACATTGCCGGTACCGGCCCCATCTTTGGTGCTCTGGGCGGTGCTCTGTTCGGACCCGTTGCTTATCTGTGGATCATCTTCGGTAACGTATTCGGCGGTGCCGTGCATGACTATATGTGCGGTATGCTGTCCATGCGTAACAAGGGTGCTTCCATCTCCGAGCTGACCGGTAAGTACCTTGGCAACACCATGTTGCAAGTCATGCGTGTCTTCTCCGTGATCCTGCTGGTTATGTGCGGCGTTGTGTTTACTACCGGCCCTGCTGGTCTGCTGGCTCTGCTGACCCCTGAAGTGCTGGACACCACCTTCTGGATGTGGGTCGTTATGGTCTACTACTTCATTGCCACCTTCGTCCCCATTGACAAGGTCATCGGCAAGCTGTATCCTCTGTTTGGCATCTGCCTGATCGTCATGGCCTTTGGCGTTTCCACCTCCATGCTGTTCTCCGGCAACTATGTGATGCCCGAACTGTGGAACAACTTTGGTAACATGCATCCCAACGGCACTCATATCTGGTCCTTCATGTTCATCTCCATTGCCTGTGGTGCTATCTCCGGCTTCCATGCCACCCAGTCTCCCATGATGGCTCGTTGCTGCAAGTCTGAGCGGGAAGGCCGGAAGGTCTTCTATGGCGCCATGATTGCAGAAGGCGTCATCGCTATGGTTTGGTGCGCCGCTGGTTGCTCCGTTTACCCCGTCATTAAGGATTCCATCGCTGCCGGTACCGCCATCGGCACCAGCACCGTGGTTTATGCAATCTGTCAGTCTACCATGGGTAAGGTTGGTGGCGTTCTGGCTCTGCTGGGCGTTATCGTCTGCCCCATTTCCTCTGGTGATACTGCTTATCGTTCCGCCCGTCTGACCATCGCTGACTGGTTCGGCATTGACCAGTCCGATGTCAAGAAGCGTCTGGCTTTGACCGCTCCTCTTCTGATTGTCGGTGCTATTGTCTGCCATCTGGACTACAACATCGTGTGGCGTTATTTCTCCTGGTCCAACCAGACCCTGGCCATGATCGCCCTGTGGGCTGCTTCCGTCTATCTGGCTCAGGAAAAGAAGAATTACTGGATCACTGCTCTGCCCGCAACCTTCATGTCCGCTGTTTCTGCTACTTACTTCATGGCTGCCAGCGAGTGCATGGGCTTGCTGTGGACTCCTATGGGTGTTCCCGAATCCACCTACTATCCCATCGCCGTGGTCGTTGGTATCGTCTTTGCTATTGCCATGCTGGTCCTGTTCTCCAGCAAGGTCAAGAAATACGCTCCTCAGAAAATCTGATTTTACAACACAAGAAGCGGTATCCGGTTCGCCGGATACCGCTTCTTGTGTTGTAACATACCTCTCCCGCCTCCGCTTACGCTCCGGCACCCTCCCCAAAGGAGGGGCGTTTTATCTCCATAAAATGCAAAAAGCGCAGCTTGTACAGCCGCGCTTTTTGCAACAAGAAAAGAGGAGAGGAAAAAATGAAAAAGAGGAAGGAATCTATTTTATAAACCGCCCGGTAACTTATCGGGCTGGAAGTGATTTACTTTATGGCTTTATTATAGCCGGAAAATATTAACGAAAAAAGGGGACAAATATTAAGTTCGTATGAAGTTGTTTTAAAATTACTTGTATTATTTAAAAAGTCCCGGAACCGGCTTTTTACCGGTTCCGGGACGTTCTTTCATTCTGCACTATGCACTCAGCATTATGCATTCCAATGGGTTAGCACAGCTTTGCGCCGGCGGGGATGGCATCGTCGATCATCAGCAGGTGTAGCTTCTCTTCGCCGTTTTCGGTGTGGACAGCACTGATGAGCATACCACAGGACTCCCGACCCATCATCTTTCTGGGGGGCAGGTTGGTCACGGCCACCAGAGTCTTACCAATGAGCTCCTCGGGCTTGTAGAACTTGGCGATACCGGAGAGGATCTGCCGGTCGGCGCCGGTGCCGTCGTCCAGAGTGAACTGGAGCAGCTTCTCGGACTTCTTCACATTCTTGCAATCCTTGACCTTCACAGCCCGGAAGTCGGACTTGCAGAAGGTGTCAAAATCCACATTCTCTTCGCTGTAGGGCTCAATCTCAATGGGGGGCTTGGCGGGCTTGCTCAGTTCTTCCAGAGCAGCCAGCTCCTTCTCCATGTCGATTCTGGGGAACAAGGGGGCACCCACCTGGGTATTCCAGGAAGCGGCTGCCATATCCCGGTAGGTCAGGCTGTCCCAGCTGCGGCCGAACTCGCAGACATTCAGCTGGTTCAGGATCTTCTCCACGGACTCGGGCATGAAGGGGGTCAGCAGCACGGCACTGATGCGGATGCACTCGCAGAGGTTCTTCATGACGGTGAGCAGACGGGGCTTGGTGTCCTCACTCTTGGCCAGGATCCAGGGAGTGGTCTCGTCGATATACTTGTTGGCACGATCCAGCAGGCGGAAAATGTCGTTCAGACCCACGGAGAACTGGAAGGCATCCATGTGCTTTTCGTAGTCGGCAACCACTTCCGCAGCCAGTGCCTTCAGCTGATCGTCGATTTCTGCGTACTCGCCGCCCTCGGTCAGATTGCCTTCAAAATACTTCTGGCTCATGGCAGTGGTGCGGGAAACCAGATTGCCCAAAGTATTGGCAAGGTCGGTATTGATGGTGGAGATCAGCAACTCATTGGAGAAGTTGCCGTCAGAGCCGAAGGGGAAGGAACGCAGCAAGAAGAACCGCAGGGCATCCACACCGAAGTGCTGGGCCAGAATGTAGGGATCCACCACGTTGCCCTTGGACTTGCTCATCTTGCCGCCGTCCAGCAGCAGCCAGCCGTGGCCGTAGACCTTCTTGGGCAGGGGCAGGTTCAGGCTCATCAGCATGGCGGGCCAGATGATGGAGTGGAACCGGACGATCTCCTTACCCACGAAATGAACATCGGCGGGCCAGAAGTCCTGAACATCGTGATAGCGGTCGTTTTCAAAGCCCAGAGCGGTCATGTAGTTAAACAGGGCATCCACCCAGACATAGACAACGTGACCGGGGTCAAAGTCCACCGGCACACCCCAGGTGAAGCTGGTACGGGAGACACACAGATCGTCCAGACCGGGCTTGATGAAGTTGTTGACCATTTCGTTGACACGGCTCCGGGGCTCCAGGAAATCGGTGTTCTCCAGCAGATCCTGGACCCGGCCAGCGTACTTGCTGAGCCGGAAGAAGTAGGCCTCTTCCTCGGCATCCTGGACTTCCCGGCCGCAGTCGGGGCACTTGCCGTCCACCAGCTGGCTCTCGGTCCAGAAGGATTCACAGGGCTTGCAGTATTTACCGGTGTACTTACCCTTGTAGATATCGCCGTTTTCATACATCTGCTTGAAGATCTTCTGAATGGCTTCCACATGATAGTCATCGGTGGTGCGGATGAACCGGTCGTAGGAGATGTTCATCAGCTTCCACAGATCCAACACGCCGCCTTCGCCCTCGACGATGTTATCCACATACTGCTTGGGGGTAATGCCAGCCTCTTTTGCCTTGTCCTCGATCTTCTGGCCATGCTCGTCGGTTCCGGTGAGGAACTTGACGTTGTACCCAGTCAGCCGCTTGTAGCGTGCCATGGCATCGGTAGCCACGGTGCAGTAGCTGTGGCCGATGTGGAGCTTGGCGGAAGGGTAGTAAATGGGGGTGGTAATGTAATAATTACCTTTGCACTTTTCGCACATTTTCTTTTTCCTCCTGAATGTGAAACAAAATATGAAAGCCGCCCTCAGGAATTCACCCAAGGGCGGCAATTTTACAAATTGACGCGGTACCACCTTGATTTGCAGAAAGGTGTCATCGCGAACCAGTCCGCAAATTCTTTCTGCCTCAAAACGCAATAACGGGCGCACCCGGGACTGGCTACCTATCGACAGTCCGGCTCTGAGACCATGTTCCTCCGTGCTTGCCGTGCCCGCTCTCACCTTGCCGGGCTCTCTGACCGGTTTTCCCAGAGTACTCTTCTCTTCCTAGCTTTTGCATATAACGGTAACATTATAGCCCAAAGAATACCGTTTTGTCAACACCTCCGGGTCATTTTTCAAGAACCCTTTGCAGGACGGGGGCATGCCCCTGCCCTACGAATATTCACCGCTCCCGTCGGGTCAGCCACAAAGCAACCGCCACAGCACTGACGCCACCCACCAGTTTGCCAACAATCATGGGCCCGATCATCTCCGGGGCGAATCCGGCGGCATAGCCCAGATGATCTCCAAAGACAAAAGCCGCCGACACGGCGAAGGCAATGTTCACCACTTTCCCACGCTGATTCATTTCCTTCACAAGGCCGAAAGTGGCGATGGAATTGGCAAGGCTGGCGATGAGCCCCGCTGCGGCGGCATCGTTGATACCAAGCTGTTTCCCCAGTGCCAGCAGAGGCTTTCGCAGCAGTTTCGTCACCACCGCCACCAGTGGGAAAGCACCTGCCAGAACGATGGCGATGGCCCCAACGGTTTCAAGCCCCTCCGAAATCGGGGCCATGCCGGGGATCAGGGCGAAGCCCGTCAACTCCTCCACGATAGCAGCGGCAAGCCCCACTGTGGCGACGATGACCACCCCACGGCCAAATACCGTAAACCCGGTGACCATGGCTTTTTCCGCCCGCCACAACCCAAGCGCAATCAGCAGGGCAACGAGGACAATAGGAACCAGATTCCGCAGCACCATTGCCACCGGAAATCCCGCTGCCAGTCCCCCAGTCAATACTCCCAGAGGGATGGTGACGATGCCGCACAAGATTCCTTTTGCCATGGCCGGGTGATCCTTTTCCGATAAAATCCCCATAGCTACCGGGATGGTGAACACCAGGGTCGCTCCCAGCATGGAAGCCGTCAGCACCCCGCCCAGCATGGCGGCATCCCGGTCGGTGGTCATGGCAAGAGCCAGGGAACCGCCGCCCATGTCGCAGGCCAGAATGGTTCCGGCAAACATGGCGGGATCCGCTCCCAGAAATTGATAAATGGGCACCACCACCGGCCTCAGCACAGCCGCCAAAACCGGAGCCAGAGAGACAATGCCGATCATGGCCAGAGCCAGGGAGCCCATGGCCAGGATCCCCGCTTCAAATTCCTTTCCCAGCCCCCACCGGTTGCCAAAAATCCGGTCGATGGCCCCCAAAAGGGCAAATACCGCCATGACCGCAATGAGAATCTCGTGGAACGACATAAGCCCTCAACTCCTAACTCCTCACTTCTAACTCCTAATTGTTCCCCAGTTTCTCCATAATCTTCCGTGTCAGCATTTCCACCAGTTCGTGATCCACTTCCGGTTTGCTTGCAGCAGTTTCCCAGTTCCAGGCCACCCGGCGGATGTTGATTAAATCCATGGGCGAAATATTGTTGGAAGAACCGCTGCCGCCCACAGCCCCGCAGCCCAGAGTCAGTGCCGGGAACAATCCCGTGGTCTTGCCGATGCCGCCCAAAGCCGCCGGGGTGTTCACCAGAAAACGGGACACGGGAATTTTCTCCGCAAAGCGGCGGATGGCCCCTTCATCCGTTGCATGCATGGCAAAGGTATGGCCGCTACCCTCATGGATCAGGATCTCCACACATTTGGCAAGCACGGCTTCTTCCGACTCCATGACATACAGTGCCAGCACCGGGCAGAGCTTTTCCATGGAGTAAGGGTAGTTTGGCCCCGCCTCCCGTTCTCTTGCCAGCAGGATTTTCGTGGTTTTCGGAACGGAGAATCCCGCCTTTTCCGCCAGATAAATAGCGGTTTTTCCCACGATTTCCGGGTTCAGGGAACCGTTTGGACGGAACAGAAGGCGGCTGAGTTTCTCCGCTTCTGCCGGAGACATGAGATAGTACCCCAGCGTTTCGCCGATGGCCAGCAGCTGGCTTTCCTGGGCTTTTTCGAGGATAATGCTCTGCTCCGATGCGCAGACTGTACCATTGTCAAAGGTCTTGGACTGCAAAATATACCCCAATGCCTTCTCCAAATCCGCACTGCGGTGGAGATAGGCCGGGCCGTTCCCCGCCCCAACGCCGATGGCAGGCTTGCCGGAAGAATAGGCCGCCTTCACCATGTCGGGTCCACCGGTGGCCAGAATCAGCCGCACTGGCGCTGATTGCATCAGTTCCTGACAGCCTGCAAGAGAGGGAATGGTCAGCGATGCCACGCTTCCCTTCGGTGCCCCCGCTTTTTCTGCCGCTTCTGCCACAATTTTCACCGCCGCCAGGGTGCATTGCAGTGCCTTGGGGTGGGGCGAAAAAAGGATGGGATTGCCGGATTTCAGGGCGATCAGGGTTTTATAGCACACCGTGGAAGTGGGGTTAGTGCTTGGCACGATGGCAGCGATCAAGCCAACGGGCACGCCGTACTCCCAGAGTCTTTCTTCTTTTCGTTCTCCCAGAAATCCTACATATTTCTTCCCCCGGATGGCTTCCGCCACGGTGCGGCTGGCAAAGCGGTTTTTGATTTCCTTATCCTCCACATTGCCGAAGCCCGTTTCCTGTACTGCCATTTCAGCAAGGGAGAAGGCTTCCCGTTCAAAGGCAGCCGCCACCGCTTCCACGATGGCATCCAGCTTTTCCTGGGGAAAGGTTGCCAGAACAGCTTGGGCTTTTCCCCCGGCCGCTGCCAAAGAGCGCGCTTCCTGCCGGGCAGCCAAATCCTGATCCAGTTCCACGAAAAGCACCTCCTTAATATAGCAGGCAGGAGCCGTCTCCCGCCTTGGCCGTCAAATGACCATTTTCCACAAATCCCATGGTTTCCAGCCATCTCTGGAACTCCGGGATAGCAGTCTTCCCCGTCAGTTCCCGCAGGGTTGCCGTCTCCCGGAAGCCGGTGGTCTGGTAGTTGAGCATGATATCGTCCCCATGGGGGATACCCATGAAATAGTTGCACCCCGCCACGGTAAGCAGTGTCGCCAGATTCTCGATATCATTCTGGTCGGCCTTCATATGGTTGGTGTAGCAGCAGTCGCAGCCCATGGATATCCCGGTGAGTTTGCCCATGAAGTGGTCCTCCAGCCCCGCCCGGGTGACCTGCCGGGCATCGTAGAGGTATTCCGGCCCGATAAAGCCCACCACCGTATTGACCAGGAAGGGTGAAAACCGCTTGGCAAAGCCGTAGCACCGGGCCTCCATAGTCACCTGATCGGTGCCGTGGTGAGCATTGGAGGACAGCTCCGACCCCTGTCCCGTTTCAAAATACATGACATTTGGTCCTTCCGCCGTGCCATTGTGCAACAGAAGCTGTCGGGCTTCTTCCAGCATGGCAGCATCGAAGCCAAAGGCTTCATTTCCCTTCTGGCTTCCGGCAATGGACTGGAAGATCAGATCACAGGGTGCCCCCTGCCGGACTGCCTGAATCTGGGCCGTCACATGGGCCAGCACGCAGATCTGGGTGGGGATCTGCCAGTGCTCTTTGATCTCCTGAAACCGGCGCAGCACATTGCCCACCTGTTCCGGGCTGTCCGTCACCGGATTCAGACCGATGACCGCATCTCCTGCCCCGAAACTCAGGCCTTCCAGCACGGAAGCGGTGATGCCGTCGGGATCGTCGGTGGTATGGTTGGGTTGCAGACGGCAGCTCAAGGTTCCCGGCAGGCCGATGGTGGTATTGCAGTGGGCGGTGACGGGCATTTTCTGAGCCGCATAAATCAGATCCAGATTTCCCATGAGCTTACAAACAGCGGCGATCATCTCCGCCGTCAGTCCCCGGCGAAGGCGGCAAATATCGGCGTTAGTGGTCTTTTCCGACAACAGCCACTCCCGCAATTGGCTGACCGTCCAGTTCCGGATGGAAGTATAGATCGGTTCATTCACATCATCCTGAATGATCCGGGTGACCTCGTCATCTTCATAGGGCACTGCCGGGTGTTCCCGGAGGTCCCCCAAGGTCAGCTCTGACAGCACCACCTTGGCCGCCACCCGCTCCTGGGCAGAAGTCGCCGCCAGCCCTGCCAGCTTGTCCCCGGTTTTTTCTTCATTGGCTTTCGCTAGGACATCCTTGATATCCCGGAATGTGTAGGTTTTTCCCAAAAGGGTGGTTTTCAGTTTCATAGGCACCCCTTACTGTTTCAGTGACTTTTCGTCCAGAATGGCCACCACGGCAGCATCCACCGGGGCATCCATGCAGTAGCGGGAAGCCACGGTGCCGGTGGCCAGCAGTACCCGGTCCCCTTCCCCGGCTCCCACCTGATCGGCGGCTACGATATCTTCTTCGTCGGCCCGGATCACCAGAAAGGTCTGCCCCTGTAAACAGGATGCCTTCCGAGTGGCCCAGATGGAGCCGATGACTGTTCCAACCTTCATTTCGTTCCCTCCAAAATTTCCTTTGCCAAAGGCGTCAGCACCGCCCCCGGCGGAACGGCTCTGCCGGACAGGCGCAATTGCCGTGCTTCCTCCGCCGTGATAAGCTGCTTGCGCCCACCGTCGGTGAAGATCACGCCCCAGCTTTTCAGCTCCCGCTGAGCTGCCGCCAGACTGGCGGCCATGGCCCGGTTCTTTGCCTCCGGCAACCCCGGGGTGTAAAGATACACCGGTTTTCCCTCTGCCAGGGCAGAAAGTACCTGTTCCTCCCGGAACCGAAGTAGCTGCCCCAGCGTCAGCGAGCCGATAACCACCGCTTCATAAGGCGCATCCACCGTGTAGGCAAAATCCAACGCCCCGGCCGGTTCTTTTCCCACGAGCAAGACTCTTCTCATGGCAAAATCCTCCCCAAATCGCCGGATGAGAAGCCGCAGGCATTGGCCTCGTCATAGTCCAAATGGACAAAGGAAGCAAATTTCGGGCTGACCCGTACCGCCACATCTTCAAAAATCACTGGTCGGCGGGTATAGGTCTGCAACCGCACCAGCTGTCCATTGGCCACGCCAAAATGGCTGGCATCCTCCGGGGTCAAATGGATGTGCCGTTGCGCCACCATGACCCCCTGTTCCAGGGAAATTTCCGCCCTGTCCGAAATCAGGGTGATCCCCGGCGTTTCCGCCACATCGCCACTGAGCCGCACCGGGGCGGCGATGCCCAAGGTTCTGGCATCCGTCAGGGAAATTTCCACCTGGGCTTCCTTCCGTTCCGGTCCCAGCACTGCCACATTGGCAAATTCTCCCTTGGCCCCCCGGATGGTCAGTCGCTCCCGGGCCAGATATTGCCCTGGCTGCGAAAGAGGACGTTTGGGTGTCAGACCGTGACCGAAAAGCGCCATGGCCTGTTGCACCGTCACATGGACATGCCGCCCGGAAGCTTCCAGTTCCAGAAAGTTTCCCTGAAGCAGCTTTTCCACCAAAGTATTCAGTTGCGTATTTTCCATATTGCCCTCCTTTCGGTGTTGACAACGTCACCGTAGGGCGGGGGCACGCCCCCGCCGCCCCGCTGCAAATTTCCGTCCCTTTAACCGAAGGAGAAATATCCCCTATCGCTGAAACATCCCTTTCCCCATTCAACGAACCATGCAATCATCGTTACCTGACCGGCGGGGTCATGACCCCGCCCTACGATCACGCCTGTTTCGCCTTCTCCTGAATCATCAGCAAATACAACGCACTGTTGATGCGGTTCATGGCACGGAGGATATCGACCCGGGTAGGATTTCCCTCCCGGTCGGAAAAAGCTTCCACTGCCGCCAGTTCTGCTTCCCGGGCGGCACACCGGGCCAGATTCAGCTGTAAAATTCTCTCACCAGCCGCAGCCCCGGGCATAAAGTGAGGCTGATGGTAATAGTCCTGCGGGAAGTGGCTGCGTTTTCGCAGTTCTTCTTCCGTAAGATCCAACAAATTTACATCCTGCAATGGTGCATCCAGCACGTCACAGCGCAAAATCTCCCGGCTCAGGGATAGGATCTGCCCCAGTTCCTCCTTCCGGTCAGGCAAGCGGCTCTGGCACCAAATCAGCCAGCTTTCCAGGGTATCCAGTTTTCCCCGGAACCGGATCCGGGGGTGGGTCTTGGGCACCAGAACATCCCCGTTCAAATGGGTCATGTGTTCCGGCTTTTCCGCCACCATTCCTCCATTCAGGAGGCGAAAAGCTTCCGGCCTAGCCTGTTCCGCCGGGAGGATGGGGATCCGTTCCCGGGCCAGAAAATCCCTGGCCCCGCTGGTGAACTGGTCGCCTTTTCCCAGATAAAAGACCCGTTGCCCGTTCCGGTTGCGCAGATTATCCCGGACGTTGGTCTCTGTGTAGAGCATTCCTTACTTCCCGGCCGTTGCCCCGCCGGAGCGGCCCTTGGGCAGGATGGCATCCACTTCCATATGAGGTCTGGCAATGACGTGGACAGAGATCAGCTCCCCCACCTTTTCCGCTGCTGCGGCACCGGCATCGGTGGCGGCCTTCACGGCGCCCACGTCTCCCCGGACCATGACGGTGACCAGTCCGCCGCCCACCTGCTCCTTGCCCACCAGCTGGACATTGGCGGATTTGACCATGGCATCCGCCGCTTCAATGGCCCCCACAAGGCCCTTGGTTTCGATCATTCCCAAAGAATTGGTATCCATATTCCTGTTCCTTTCCTGTTACATTGGCGATTTTGCCACTTCTTCCACCGCCTGGGCGAAGGCTGCGCAGGCCGCTTCACAGGCACTTTGGGTGCCGGTGAGCAGGCCGCCACCAAAATTCGTCTCGCTGGGTGGCTCGTAGAGTTTACATAACCTTACATCTGCCGCTTTCAGGGCAGCATCCAGGGCATACATTCCCTCCAGCGGCGGGGCAATGAGGTAGGCCAGGGGCTCCCCCGGCGTGATTCCCGCCTCCCGGGAAAGATAAGACCCGGTACTGCTAACAGTGTGCGCCAAAAACGGCACTTTATTCACTTCTTCAAATCCCACCCGCTGCAAGGCCGCCATGGCCGCCTCCATGCCACTGCGGACAGCCCCGGGGGTCTGTCCCGCCAGAATCCCCAGCACCTCCCCGGCGTTGGGGGTGGTGGCGTTGGCCGCCCCGGCATAAAAGCTGCGGCCATAGCAGACCGTGACCTCTGCCGCCTTCGTGGCAGCGTCCAGGGCAATATAGGTGGCATCGTCACAGTCCGTGGTAAGAAGTCCCAGAGAGGAGGCCCCTTCCGGTGCTCCCAAAGCTCTGCACAGGCTTTCGTTGGCACTGGCAAGGTATCGCACTGCCAGAATTTTCACCGGGATCTTCATGGTTTCTCCCGATACAGCCCCACGCCGGAAACTTTTCTCTCCAGAATGGTTCCGATCAACCCGGCGATATGGGCCCCGGCTTCCACCGCCGGGGTGCCCTGGGGATGGATGTTGGACACCACCGTTCGGGCAGATTCCGACACTCCGGTGTGGGGACGGTAGGTCAGATACGCAGACATGCTTTTATCCGTCACCAGTCCCGGCCGCTCTCCCACCAGCATACACACCAACTCACATCCGGTGATATCCCCAATGGCATCCCCCGCCCCCACCCGGCAATAGCGGACGAAAATGGGTTTTCCCGAATCGATGCCCTTGAGTTTCAGGCCGTCTTCGATGGCCCGGAGGCAATCCATGGCGTTGGCGGTAATGGCAGCGGAGGACAGGCCATCCCCCACCACCAGCTGCACTTTTGGGGTGCCGGAGATGGCCGAACGGATTTTCTGCTGATTTTCTTCGTCAAAGCACCGCCCCAAATCCGGCCGAGTCAGGTATTGATCCTTGCTTTCGCATTTGGTCTGCATTTCCACCATGCCGTTTTCTGCCGCGAAGGTCTCCGGCACCTGAGAAAACACCGCATCCTGGGCCGCAGCATGATCCGCCCGGAACCGGAGCATGGTCATGGTCTTGTACCGGGGGCCTGCCCGGCCGCTGCCCAGCCGGGCGGGAGTCCGTTCCTTCAACCGCCGGTAGGCCTCCAGCTGGGCCGGATGCTCCGTCAAATACAGCTTCCGTAAATCAACCGCCGTAATATCCGGAACTTCCGCCCCCGATTCCACCTTTTCCGGGATCGCCGTAACCTCCGGTTGATCCATAGTGGCCAAAATTTGTGCCACCATGGCCGCAAGATCCTGTTTATTCATTTCCTTCCTCCCTTTTTCTGTCGTTGCCTGATCGGCGGGGGCATGCCCCCGCCCTACGGGGTTATTCCCGATTTCCGCCCATGACCAGCGACTTTACCACCACCGGCAAGGCCCATTCCATAGGCCTTCCCACGTCCAGATAGCACTGCTGCCGGAGTTTGACCCGGTCGATGCACAAAATCGGCGTATCCTCCGGCAATCGCAGTGCTAGTGCCTGCCCCAAAGCTTTCGCCATATCCTGCTCCATGCAAAGATAGATGGGGCCACGCCACACCTTGGCGATTTGCATTGCCAATGCCGTCACATGGTCGTAGGCAGGCTCTATCCCGGCAGGCAGCGCCAGCAGCGGGACCGTTTCGGCAGCAGCGCGAATTTTTTCCAGTTCTGCCAGATCTTCCACCACCGCCACCGGGAGATTTTTCAAGGGAAACACCACATTCCGGTAAAACACGGTACTCCCCGACAGCTGGGCACTGTGGCACCCGGCCCCGATGACCGTGGCCCGGATGGCATCCCGTTCCAAACGGTATTCCCGGGAAAGGAGCCTGCTTTTCCGGATACATTGACCCAGAAGGGGGCCCAGATCCCCAAAGGTATTCCAGATTTGATCTTCCAAAATGCAGTCCGCTACCCCACCGGAAAAGGACAGCACCACGTCTTCCTCCGGTGGTTCCCAGAGTCTTTGGGCTTCCGCCGTTTGAAAAGCATTCAGCATTTCCGTCACCGGGCGGCACCCCGCCGCCATTTCCAGCACTTCCGTCAGTAATTTTGCCAGCGGCAGAAGTTCTCCTTCCGAAATGTTCTGTCCGGCACGGAAGGGACAAGCCCCTGCCAGAACCGGAGAAACGTAGGAAACCGTGCCGTTTCCGTCCACCTTCACCAACCGGCCACCTACGTTCACACACCCGGTGCGCAGGATCTTCCCCTCCCGGATCAGCGCCAGATTGGTGGTGCCGCCACCAATGTCCATATGGAGCACCGGCTTTTCGGAAACTTCCGAAAACGCCACCGCCCCGGCGCCTTTGGCTGCCAGCACACTTTCCAAGTCCGGCCCGGCTGTGGCCACCACAAATTCCCCGGCATATTCCGACAGGGCATCCAACACCACCCGGGCATTTTCCTTCCGGCTGGTCTCCCCGGTGATAATGATGGCACCGGTGTCCACATCCTCCCGCTGGATTCCCACCGTCTGATACTCCCGGGTCACAATATCCCGGATGGCTTCCCCATCCACCAGCTCCCCCCGAATCAGGGGTGTTTCATACACCGGGCTTTTGTACAAAATTTCCCGCCGGGAAATAGTCATATCCGGCACAGAAAAGCCGTTGGCCTGATTTTTTACGGTGATTTGGGACACTATCATCTGGGTGGTGGTGGTCCCCACATCCAGCCCCACACTGCAAAGCACCTCAGACATGCCCCGCCACCTCGTCCAGAATCCGGCGGATCAGGAAAGGCTCCGCTTCCATGGGATTGGTTTTACAGCAGGGATCTGCCATGGCGGCGCTGACGATGGTTTCGGTATTGCGCCAGAGATTTCTGGGGTCGATGCCTGCCTGCATCAAAGTCTCCGGCAGCTCCAACTCCCGCCGCAGACGGATCAGGCCATTTTTCAGGTTCCGCAGAGCAATGGTATCGGCACTGCCTCCCAGTCCGGCAGCCCGGGCCAATTCGGCATACTTTTTTCCGCAGACATGGGCATTGCAGCTTATGACTGCCGGAAGCAGCACCCCATTCAGCCGCCCGTGGGGCACATGATACAGCCCGCCCAAAGCATGGGAAATGGCATGGCACAGCCCTAACCCCGCATTGGTAAAGGATAGCCCCGCCAGGGTGGAAGCCTTGTGAATTTTCAACCGAACATCTTTGTTTCCGGCGTAGGAAGCGGGCAGGGCAGCAAAGGCACTGCTGAACGCTTCCTTTGCCAGAAGGTCACTGATGGTACCGGCATTTTTCGCCACATAGCTTTCCAGAGCATGGCTCAGCACATCGAAGCCCGTTTCCGCTATGAGTCCTTTGGGCAGCTCCTGAAGCAGGTCACTGTCCAGAATCGCCACATCCGGCCGCAGTGCCGGATCCACCAGGGGATACTTGGCCTGTTCGTGGGTCAATACCGAAAAATCCGTCACCTCTGACCCGGAACCGGAGGTGGTGGGAATGGCCACAAACAGGCAGCTTTCTTTAGAAAACCAGGCCATGGCCTTGGCAAGATCCATGGCACTGCCTCCCCCCAGAGCCACCAGCAGATCCGGATGAAAGGCCCGGAGTTTTGCCGTTCCTTCCGCCGCCAGTTCCACAGTAGGATCCGGTACCACGCCGTCAAAAAGTTCCACTTCCGGGCAACCGGAAGCCTTTACCACCTTGTCCGCCCAGCCGGTTTTGGTAAAATAGGGATCCGACACCAGAAACAGCCGCTTTTTCCCCAGTTCCGCCAGTGCGGAAATTGCCCCGGCCCCGGCAAGGATCCGGGTCTTACAGGAGAATTCCTCCATAAACACACCGCCTTTTCAGAGCCTAGTATGGACAGTTTTGGCAGGAATTATGAATTGGGAATTACAAATTACAAATTACAAATTACGAATTATTAATGCGAATCAGAAGTTGCTCCTTGCAGGGGACGGGTTTCCATCCCGCTGGGCGCAGGCCACAATCCCTTTCCCACGGACGCGAATCAAGAGTTGACAGTGGCAAATGATATGCAACCCTTTGGTCAGGCACCTAAGTATGCAACGTGGGCCCCAAGTTCGTGACGGGGGAATCCAAAGGGGGTGTATTTCCGTGCGGGAGCACGGAAATACACCCCCTTTGGCTGACTTCTTTGGTTACTTTCTTGTTCAGCGACAAGAAAGTAACATCCCCGGCTCTCCCACTGGGAGAGTCAAGAGTGGCCTTTGGCCGCCAGGGCATCGAAGGCACCGCCCCCTACGAGTCCTCCGAAATCTGGCCGCAGAATTAAGGAAACCTTAAACTCTCCGGCATTGATTTGGAAAGCCTTTGCCCTTATAATAGAGAAAACGAAAATCTCACAGGAGGGAATCTTATGAAAGCAAGGAAACTGTTGGCCCTGACACTGTGCCTTGGGCTGATGCTGACAGCCTGCGGCAGCGGTTCCGGGGTGTATGTCCAGTCCGTAGAGGCACTGGTAAATATGGGCGGCATCGCCCCCGGGGATACCTTCGCCGGGATCGTGGTATCGGAACATGTGACCGAAGTGAAAAAGGACTCCGACAAAACCGTAGAGGAACTTCTGGTCCGGGAAGGCGATGATGTCAAAGAGGGAGATCCTCTGTTCTCCTACGATCTGGACGAACTGCAACTGGCGCTGGACAAAGCCAAACTGGAAGTGGACCAGCTGAATGCCTCCATCGCCACTTACAAAAGCCAGATTCAAACTCTGGAATCCGAGCGCAGCGGAACCTCCGGCACTCAGCGGCTCCAATACACCGTGGAGATCCAGTCCACCCAGGTAGATTTGAAGGAAGCGGAGCTGAAAGTCAAATCCAAGGAGCTGGAAGTGGAGAAAGCTCAGGCACTGGTGGAGAATGCCACCGTCCTGTCCCCCATCACTGGCCGGATCCAGGAGATCAACGAAAGCGGCACAGATGACTATGGCAACGCTGCCGCTTACATCACCATCCAGCAGTCCGGCTCTTATCGGCTCAAGGGCACCCTGGGGGAATTGCAGCGGGGCGGCATTCTGGAAGGAGACCGGATGACCATTTTCTCCCGCACCGATGAAAACCAGCGCTGGAGCGGAACGGTGACCCTGGTGGACTACGAAAATCCTTCTCAGGGCAGCGACTCTGACCGCTATTACGGCAACTCCTCCGACGAAATGACCGCCGGAAGCAAGTACCCCTTCTATGTGGAACTGGACAGCACCGAGGGGCTGATTTTGGGGCAGCACGTCTACATGACCCTGGAAACAGAGGAAGGGGACGCTGGCGGTCTTTCCATCAGTCAGAGCTTTGTCTGCTATGAAGAAGACGGCTCCGCCTACGTCTGGGCCGAAAATGGCAAGAAACTGGAAAAGCGTACTGTAACCTTAGGCGAGATGAACGATATGAACGGCACCGTGGAAATTCTGGAAGGGCTGACCCTGGAAGACTACATCGCCTTCCCGGACGAAAGCTGCGCACCCGGCGTTTCCACCACCCATGATGCTATTGTTTCCGAAACGGTGGCACCGGAGGAGGGAGGCAGCGACAATGGCGATCCTGAAGCTTACTGATATCTGCAAAGATTACCAGCAGGGCAAGGAACCGGTGCGGGTGCTGAAAAACATCAACCTCACCGTGGAAAAGGGGGATTATCTTGCCATTATGGGGCCCTCCGGCTCCGGCAAGACCACGCTGATGAACCTCATCGGCTGTCTGGACGTGCCCACCTCCGGCACCTATGAGCTGGACGGAAAGAATTTGCAGAACCTCAGCGATGACGATCTGGCAGATATCCGCAACAAGCACATCGGCTTCGTGTTTCAGGGCTTCCATCTGCTGCCCAAAATGACGGCCCAGGACAATGTGGCATTGCCTCTGCTCTATGGAGATGTGCCCCTGGCCCAGCGGCGGCAGCGAGCCGCCGAGGCATTGAAAGCCGTGGGGCTGGAAGAGCGGATGGATTTCTATCCCAATCAGCTCTCCGGTGGTCAGTGCCAGCGGGTGGCCATTGCCCGGGCCATGGTGGGCAATCCCGACCTGCTTCTGGCGGACGAGCCCACCGGCTCACTGGATACCAAAGCCGGGGAACAGATCATGGAAATTTTCCACCGGCTCAGTGAAAGCGGCATGACCATAATCATGATTACCCACGAGCCCTCCATCGCCGAACATGCCGACAAAATTTATCGCATTCTGGACGGCGAGCTGTTCACCGATGAGAAGGGAGGACACCATGAAAAAGTGGAAGCATAAGCGTCTTCTGGCGATTTTGGCGGTGGCGATTCTGGTGGCCACAGGTGTCGGCGTCGCCGTCACCTCCGGGAGCAGCAGCAAAACGGTAAATGTCTACCCCTTCGATTATCTGGGCATGACGGAATACTGGGGCGACTCCCGGGAAAGCTACGGCCCCGTCACCTCCGACAACATCCAGACGGTGTACCTGTCCGACACCCAGACCGTAACGGAAATTCTGGTTCAGCCGGGAGACACGGTAAAAAAAGGGGATGTGCTGATGCACTATGACACCACCCTGGACGATCTGGCACTGGAGCGGAAACGTCTGGCGGTGGAAAAGCTCAAATTGCAGCAGACTGCCGCAAAAGAAAAGCTGGCGGAACTGATGGAACTGACCCCCATGGAGGACACCTCCTACGATGGTTCTGACGATGCCACGGAGGACATCGACACCGGTTCTCCCCTATCCGGCACCTACCAGCTCTCCACCAGCCGCAGTTACGATGGCAGCACCCCGGAAAAAGCCCTGATCTGCTGGATCACCGGCAATCTGGACCTCAGCGATACATTGCTGGAAACCATCCGCCTGCGTGCCCTGCAGCTGCGCAGCCAGGGAGATCCTTCCGCCGCCTCTGCCCTGGCGGAGGAAGTGGTGGAGGAACCCGGAGAAGTCTCCACCGATGATATCCCGGTTGCAGATCCCGATGAAGATGCGCCGGACGAGGAACCGGAGGAAGAAGAACCGGAGGAGGACGAGCCGGAAGAGAACACCTCAGAACCCACGGAAGAAACCCTCCCCGAAGAATCCACCGAGGATACTACCCCCACCCTTCCGCCTGTAGACGAAACCGTGACCAGCTACTATGTGGTCTTCAAGATCACCCAGTCGGATATGTCTCTGGGTACCACAGAGGTCTGGCAGGGTTTTCAGGTTTTCGGTACTCTGGAAACCGGCTTCCGGCTGCGACTGTATAACGCTTCTTCTGTGCCGGATCATCTGCTGAATCCGGTGGATGATTCCGAAGCGGGGGATACTGGGGAAGATTATGACGACTTTGACGATGATGACACCTCCATCGATTTTGGCATCAGCTACACCGCTTCTCAGCTGGCCCAGATGCGTTCCGAGCAGCAGAAGACCATCCGGGAGCTGGAGGAAAAAATCAAGCTGGCAGAGTCGGAATACAAAATTGCGGAAGCAGAACTCAATGATGGCCGGGTCCTGGCCAAATTCGATGGCGAAGTGGTTTCCGTGCTGGAAGAGGAGGAAGCCCGGGATACCCGGAGCCCCATTCTGAAAGTCTCCGCCGGTGGCGGCTTCTACATTTCCTGCACCATCAGCGAGCTGGACATGTCCACCTTGGAGATCGGCCAGACCGTTACCGTCAACGACTGGAATACCGGCAACAGTTATGACGGCGAAGTGGTGGAGCTGTTGAATTTCCCCAGTTCCCGGAGCAGCTGGAGCGGCATCGGCAACCCCAACGTCTCTTACTATCCCTTCCGGGTCTTTGTGGATGGGGATGCAGACTTGCAGGAAGGCGGTTACGCCGGTGTTCAGTATACCAGCGCCAATGTGGAAAACGGCATTTATCTGGAAAATGCCTTCATCCGCACGGAACAGGGGGTAAGCTACGTATATCTGTCCCGGAACGGCAAACTGGCAAAACAAACCGTGACCCTGGGCAAATCCCTGTGGGGCAGCTATACGGAAGTTCTCTCCGGTTTGACGGAGGATGACCTTCTGGCCTTCCCCTACGGCAAGGAAGTGAAGGAAGGTGCCCCGGCGGAAGAAGCCAGCATCGACCAGCTGTATCAGTACTAAGGAGGCATTGCCATGCGAGAAAATATCCGATTGGCCTTTCAGGGCATCTGGGGCCACAAAATGCGTTCCGTGCTGACCATGCTGGGCATCATCATCGGCATTGCCGCCATCATCACCATCGTCTCCACCATTCAGGGCACCAACGAGCAGATCAAGGAAAACCTCATTGGTGCCGGCAACAATGTTGTCACCGTGGAGCTGAATCGGGGCAACTATACCTATGATTTCAGTTGGTACAGCATCCCCCAGGGGGTGCGCACCATCACCGAGGAAACCCGGCAGAAACTGGAGCAGCTGGATGGGGTGGAGCAGGTATCTCTGTACTTAAGCCGCACCAACGTCAACCAGCTCTATTACCAGAATACGGAATTTAACGGCGAAGCCTATGGCATTGACGAGCATTACCTCAGCGTCTACGGCTATCAGGTCAAATCCGGCCGGGGCTTTACCAAAGACGATTACGAAAACTGCCGGAAAGTGGCACTGGTGGACAGCAACACCATCACTACCCTGTTTGGCGGAGAAAATCCTGTAGGCAAGTACATTGAGCTGAAGGAAGACGTGTACACCGTGGTGGGCGTGGTGGCCCTGTCCGAGGAATTCACTCCCACCATCACCTCCATGAAGGATTACCAGCTCTACGCCAACACTTCCTCCGGTTGTATCTACCTGCCGGACCGGACCTGGCCCACGGCCTTCCAGTTTGACGAGCCCCAGAGCGTGGCCATCAAAGTCAGCAGCACCGATGCCATGACCTCCGCCGGTCAGGAAGCCGCCAAGCTTCTGACCAACAAGCAGATCGTGGATCCGGACAACAGCGAATTTTCCTACCGCAGTCAGGATATGCTGGAACAGGCCCAACAGCTGCAAAGCATGTCCGAATCCACCAACACCCAGCTAATCTGGATCGCCAGCATTTCCCTGCTGGTAGGCGGCATCGGCGTTATGAACATCATGCTGGTGTCTGTCACCGAGCGGACGGCGGAAATCGGCCTGAAAAAGGCCATCGGCGCCAAGAAAAAGCGGATCCTGCTGCAATTTCTGACGGAATCAGCGGTGCTCACCAGTCTGGGTGGCCTTATCGGTGTCATCACCGGTATTATTATGGCACAGCTGATTTCCGGCATGATGCAGATCCCGGTTGCCATCAGCGTCCCGGCCATTGCCGTGGCCGTGGTATTCTCCATGCTCATCGGCGTGGTCTTCGGCATGCTCCCCGCCATTCAGGCCGCCAATCTGAATCCTATCGAGGCCTTGCGGAGAGAATAACGTACAAGAATATGGAAAGGCATAATTGACAATCCGCCCACAACGTAGTACAATATACTACAAGAAGGGAGCTGAAACACATGAGCTTTTCTATCAGACTAACTCCGGAAGAAAAATCTCTGGCCGAAAGCTATGCCAAACTCCATTCGATGTCCCTGGGAGAAGCCTTTAAGCGTTCTCTGTTTGAGCGGATCGAAGACGAATATGACATTGCCGTGGGTAATGATGCCTACAACGAGTATGTCACCGGTGGAAGTAAGAGCCGCCCCATCTCCGAGCTGTGGGGAGAACTGGATCTATGAGCTATCGTGTAGAGACGACGCCCCGATTCGACAAGGAATTCCGCAAACTGGATCGTTACACCCAGCGAATGCTCAAAGGATGGATCGAGAAAAATCTGATGGGCACCGATAACCCACGGAGCCACGGAAAAGGTCTGACCGCCAACCGAAGCGGTCAATGGCGTTACCGCATCGGAGACTACCGCCTGATTTGTCACATTGATGACGGAAAACTGGTGATTCTGGCTCTGACCGTGGGGCATCGGAGTGATGTCTACAACAGTTAATTAGAATCCGCATAAAAATCACCTCTCCCGGGAATCTTACCCGGAAGAGGTGATTTTTTGATTCTTTCCTATCTGCGCACTGCGGTACTGTATCTGGTGTTGATTCTGGCCGTGCGGATGATGGGCAAGCGGCAGATCGGGCAAATGGAAGCATCGGAATTCGTGGTCACCATGCTGGTGGCGAATCTGGCATCCATCCCCATGCAGGACAGTGCGATCCCTTTGTACTCCGGTTTGCTTCCCATTCTCATCGTGCTGGGCATGGAACTGAGCCTTTCCGGGCTGATTATGACCAGCATCCCCCTGCGGCGGTTTTTCTGCGGCAAACCGGTGATCCTCATTGACAACGGAAAAATCCTCACGGAGAACCTCCGCCGCACCCGGGTGACTCTGGACGAGCTGGCGGGGAATCTGCGCAAAAAAGATGTGCTGGACATCCGTACGGTGCAGTACGCCATTTTGGAGACCGACGGCAATCTGTCCGTCTTTCCCTACCCCAAGGATCGCCCGGCTTCGGCCAAGGATGCAGGCATTCAGGCCGGGAAGCAGCATCTTCCCTACTACCTCATTCAGGATGGCCGCCTGTTCCGGGAGAATCTGGCTCTGGCGGGAAAGGATGCGCACTGGCTGTCCCGGCAGCTGGAAGAACACAAGGCCACAGTGGAAGACACCCTGCTGATGACCTTGGACGACGGTGGCCATGTATTCTGGCTGGGAAAGGAGCTGCCATGAAACGCTGCTGGATCGGATTCGGTCTGCTTCTGGTACTGCTGGTCATTTGCCTGCTGGTGACCTTCGCCATGACCCGGCTCCACGAAAATATGGAAACAGACTTAAAACAGGCCGCCCATTACGCGCTCTCCGGCAACTGGGACAATGCCGAACTTTATACCAACAAAGCCCGGAGAAGCTGGGAAAAATGGGCTCATTTCCGTGCCTGTTTCGCCGACCATACCCCCACGGAGGAAATCGATGCGGATTTTGAAGCCCTGGCCGTCTATTTGCAGGCAAGGGAAGAAATTTCCTTTCCTGCCACCTGCCTGTCCCTGTCCCGCCAGGTAGCCGCCGTGGGGGAAGCCCACGCACTGGTATGGTGGAACTTCTTTTGAGTGGATAGTGGATAGCTGATAGTTATGCTTTGACGGATATTTTCGCAAAAAGTCAAGCGTGGGCGACCAACGGCCACCCACTACGACAATTTTTTAAATTCATCCCCGAAGGGGATACTTCAACTATCCACTATCAACTATTAACTATCCACTTCCTTTTTCCAGCGCAATGATGGCCTTTGCCAGTTGTCCTGCGGCTATCATCGCTTCTTTGTGGCTGTTTCCGGCGGCTCCCACTTCAATGAGCAAGGCACCGGGGCAAAGATCCTGATTGAACCGCTGGGAGCGTAACTGCAAGGGCCGCATGATGCCGGGGTTTTGCCGCTGCAACTGGACGTGGAGCTTCAGCCCCAGACTTAGGTTTTCCTCATAGGTCTTATAATTGGTGCCCAGCACTACCATAAGCTGGGCCGAATCTTCCCCATTTACCTGAGCCAGTGTCCGCAGTTGCCCCCCTTCTCCTCCGGAGGCATCCCGATGGAGATCCAGCACCAGCTGGATGGTAGGATATTCTTCCAAAACGGCTTGGATGCTTTTCCGGGCATCTACATAAGAACCGTTGTAGGAAGGATAGTCATGAAGCTGCCGATCCTGAATGGTGGAGATCCCTGCCTGATTCAGCATTGCCGCCACCACCGCCCCGATGGAGAGCATGTTGTATTCCTCGGACAGGGTGCGCCAGGAAGAAGACTCCACATAATCTTCCCCCTTTTTGGTATAGCTCTCCGTGGAATGGGTGTGGAGGATCAGCACCGTCGGTGCATCTGCATACAGTTCCCATTCCAGTGGCTGGGTCAAAAGTGCTGTCATGTCCGGATTTTTATTGGCGGCATAAGTGATCTCCGGCACTTCCGATTCCGAAAAGGTCGGCTTTTCCGGAAGCGTCTCCGCCGGTGCCGATGCCGGGGGAGATTCCACGAAATCCGGAGAAAAAGCCTCTGAAGATGGCGAAAACCGGACATTCCGTCCGGTTTCTGCATATATCAGGAATGCGGTCCCATCGGCGCTTTGCAGCCAATTCAGCAGCCGTTCCGGCAGCCCCATGCTCCACAGCCGCAGAAGCAGGGCGGCGGCAATGGCTGTCAGCCCCACCCGCCGGGCGTGGGTATATTGCTTCACTGCCGCCCTCCTTCTTCATTGCTCCCGCTGTTTTGGTTTCCACTTGGGTCGGCTCCGCAGTTCGATGCGCAGCTTCTGGAAAAATTCCGTCAACAAAGCAGCGCACTGATCTTCCAGAACACCCTTTTCCACCTTGGGATGGTGGTTGAAGGCCATACTGAACAGGTCGCACACGCCCCCCACCGCTCCGCACTTGGCATCCGATGCCCCATAGACCACCCGGGGGATCCGGGCGTTGAGGATGGCTCCGGCGCACATGGGGCAAGGCTCCAATGTAACATACAAAGTACACTCCCACAGCCGCCAGCCCCCCAGATTCCGGCAAGCCTCCGAGATGGCTTCGATTTCCGCATGGGCCAGAGCGGATTTCCCCGTTTCCCGGCGGTTCCGGCCCCGTCCCACGATTTCTTCTCCCCGGACAATGACACAGCCCACCGGCACTTCCCCGTCGTCAAAGGCTTCCTTCGCCAAAATCAAAGCTTCTTCCATAAAGCGTTCGTCCATTTTTGATCCCCTCCTTTTTCCTCTATCATACCCTATGGGGGATCAAAATGCAAATCCTTCCTTGCCCCTACTATAGCAGACATGCCCCGCAAAAAAGAGAGAACGCCGTCCGAGGGACAGATAACCTTTTTTCGTTATACTTTTGGTAATACTTAAGAAAGGTGGAAACCCTATGTGTATTCTTTTCATCCATACCCGGCACATCGACCCACAGGACATTGCCCCCAATGCCTTTTGTCCCCACTGCGGTGGTGAATGCTATGCCCCCAGCCTTGTTTGCCTGCGCTGTGAAAGGAGGGGCCTATGACCATGACGGAACTGAGCATGGCCTACCGGGAATCGGCGGATCTGCTTTACGCCCGGATCCGGTATCTGCGGCAGCTGGCAGCCCAGTGTAATGACCCGGAGGAGCTGTGGCACCTGCGCCGCCGGGTGGCAGAACTGCTTCCTATGTACGATCAAGCCCGGGAACTGGCAGACCTGACTGCCCACTACTACGATCGGGGGTATTGGCGCAATGAAAAATACACTGTATAACCGCTTCGCTGCCCTGGGCTTAAGCCGGGAGGAACAGGCTCGCCGCATCCGCCGGATCATCCAAAACGAGCTGACGGAATTGCAGCGTTACACCATCTGCGCCTACTATTTCCAGAAAAAGACTCTGGTGGATATTGCCAAAGAACGGGGCGTCCATCCCAGCACCGTAGGCCGCACCCTACACCGGGCAGAGGAAAAGGTAAAGCGGTTTTTAACGTATTGAGAAAGCGGTGTCATTGCCACTGGGTGCCAAGGTACGCACAAAGGAATAGACAGGTCATCCCGACCAAGCGTAGCGCGCGGAGGGATCTACGCATTCTCCGGCTTTTATGCAGGTGGTGAGTGCGTAGATCCTTCGACTCGCTGTCGCTCGCTCAGGATGACACAAAACTATCAACTGTTTTATAAACTTGTATTTCCTACTAAATCGTGGTACAATATTTCCGTTCCAATCTGCGTTTTATCGAGGTATTTCCATGAAGTTTCTCCATTCCCTGCGGCCTCTGCCCTGGCTGATTTGTCTTGGGTTGGCGGTTTTTGCTTACATCCTGCGCTTTCATCTGCTGGGCTACAGCTTTTCGGCCCTGGTTTGCCTGTGTTTGATGGGTGTTATCGCCTTTTATGAAGTGACTCATATGCTTGTTCCCCTGTTCCCCGGGGTGTTTCTTCTGCGGCGGACCTTCACCATCTGCCTGTGTATCGGCCTTACCGTGATCGCTGTGACGGAAGGGCTTATCATCCATGCCAGCTTCGGTTCTCCGGAGCAGGAGGTAGACTATGTACTGGTGCTGGGTGCCAAAGTCCGGCCCACTGGTCCTTCTGCTTCCCTCTGGGACCGAATCTACGCTGCGGCGGACTATCTGGAAGCCCACCCGGATGCCATTGCCATCGTCTCCGGCGGTCAGGGAGATGACGAGCCCTGGACAGAAGCCGGGATCATGTCTGCCGAACTCATCGATCTTGGCATCGATCCGGAGCGGATCTGGGTGGAAGACCGGGCCACCTCCACCTGGGAAAACCTCCAGTTTTCTCTGGCACTCATTGAAGCAGAAACCGGTCAGCGACCGGAAAAACTGGGTGTTCTGTCCAGCGAATATCACCTGTTCCGGGCCAGTCTGTTTACCAAAAGCTGCGGTGTGGAATTTGTGGGCATCCCCGCCCGCACCAGCCGTGTTTCCCAGATGCTGAACCACTTTATGCGGGAGGTTGCCGGTGTCTGGCATTACATACTTCTAGGAGGACAATATGATTGATTTTTCTTATGCCGATTATAGCTGGGCCCAGACAGCTGAGTTGCTGTCTATCGACTCTCCCTCCGGCTTCACCGAAAAAGCCGCAATTTGGGTGAAGGACGCTTTTGAAAAGCTGGGCTTCTCTGCCAACATCACCACCAAGGGCGGTGTTCTGGTGGATCTGGGGGGCAAAAACGCCGACGATGCGCTGTTCCTGGAAGCCCATGCGGACACCCTGGGAGCCATGGTTTGTGCCATTAAAGGCAGCGGCCATCTGAAAGTGACCAACCTGGGCGGTATGGAAGCCAACAACGCCGAGGCAGAAAATGTCCGGATCTACACCCGGGCGGGGAAGGTTTACGAAGGCACCTGCCAGCTGTGCAACGCATCCGTCCACGTCAACGGCAGTTACGGGGAAAACCGCCGCACCTGGGATGCCATGGAGATTCTTCTGGACGAGAATGTTTCTTCTGCGGAAGACACAAAAAAGCTTGGCATCCAGGTGGGGGACATGGTTTGCTTCGACCCCCGGACCCGCCGCACATCTTCCGGTTATCTCAAGAGCCGGTTTCTGGATGACAAACTCAGCGTGGGCATTCTGCTGGGCTTTGCCAAGTACCTGTCGGACAATGCCATTTCCCTGCCCCGGCGGACTTACGTCCATGTGACGGTCTACGAAGAAGTGGGCCACGGCGGCAGCGCTTCCGTGCCCGCCGGTGTGACGGAGGCCATCTCCGTGGACATGGGCTGCGTAGGTGATGGTTTGGGCTGCTCCGAGCGGCAGGTTTCCATCTGCGCCAAGGATTCCGGCGGTCCCTACAGCTATGCGGTGGTAGGTAAGCTCATCGACGCTGCCAAAAAGACCGGTGCCGACTACGCCGTAGATGTATATCCCCACTATGGTTCCGACGTAGAAGCCACCTTGCGCTCCGGTCACGACATCCGCCACGGTCTCATTGGTGCCGGTGTCTACGCCAGCCACGGCTATGAACGCAGCCACATCGACGGGGTACACAACACGCTGAAAGTGCTGTGCGGGTATTTGGATGTGTAAATTAACTGCAAAAAGTGGATGCTGCGAAAATGCAGCATCCACTTTTTATATCCGCAGAATCTCACACCCCAATGCCTCAGCTTCCCCTTCTTCATGGGTCACCAGCAGAATGGCGGCGTCGGTTTGGTTTACCAGCGTCAAAATCTGCTCTTTTAAGGCAGGATCCAGAGCCTTGAAGGGTTCGTCCAGCACCAGAAGATCTCCTTCCACCGCCAGCGCCCGGGCAATGGCCACCCGCTGCTGCATACCGCCGGAAAGTTCCCGGGGGTATTTGTCCAATGCGTCACCCAATCCCAGCGTTTCCAGTGCCTGCTTTGCTTTTGGCAAAGTCTCCTCAGTGTCCTTCAGCACCAGATTCACATTTTCCGCCGCAGTCCGCCAAGGCAGCAGCCTTGGCTCCTGAAAGACCGCCACGGGTTTGGAAAAGGAATTTTCCACCGTTCCTTCCGTCGGCGCAAGCAATCCCAGTGCGATCCGCAACAGAGTCGTTTTTCCAATGCCGGAGGGGCCCATGAGAGCAATGCGCTGCCCCGGCCGGAGGGTCAGCGTTACATGATCCAGCACCACCCGGTCGTCAAACCGGTGGGTGATACTCGTTAGCTTAAGCATGCTTCTTCCTCCCTTGCAGTAAGGCCAGCACGCACTTTTGCAGCAGCAGGCTCAGGATCACCACCGCCAGCGTCCAGGCGAAGAGGTCTTCCGTCATGAGATACAGCTTGGCTTCCGAAATCATCCGGCCCATAGAAGCCTTCGGCACCGTCAGCACTTCGGCGGCAATCCCCGCCTTCCAGCCAAGGCCCAGTGCGCTTGCACAGGCCGCCCGGAAATAGGGCAGAACCGAAGGAATCCAGACGCGGCGTAATCGCCGCCAGGGGCCCAAACGATAAACTTTCGCCATTTCCCGCAGTTGGGGGTCGGTTTGCCGGATGCCGGTGCAGACATTGCTCCAAACCACCGGCAACACCATCATGCCACAGATCAGCACCGGCACCCAATCCCGATCCATCCAGATCAGCACCAGTATGGCAAAGGATGCCACAGGGGTCGCTTGCACGGCGGTCATCAGGGGGCTGAACAGGGCCCCGATAAAGGGACTGGTCGTCGTCAGCACCGCCAGAATCACCGCCAAAATCACCGCCAGCACCGTCCCCAACAGGATCCGACCGATGGAATACAGGGTGATCTGCCAGAAGGCAGCGGTCTGCCCCAGTTCCCACAGCCGCAACGCCACTTGCCACGGCGTGGGCAGCAGCAAAGGATTCCCCACAAAGAAAGCCAACAGATACCATGCGGCCACCCAGAAGAGGGTGGCCAGCAGATTTTTCACAAATGCTCTCATCCGTTCAGGATGCAGTAGAAGTCCTCACCGGGGATGCTTCCGCCGATGGAAGCGGGAGCCACTTCAAACATGATCTCCAGGAATGAAGCCATAGCTTCCTGCATTTCCGTTCCGGTGATAAAGCAGACATTACAGTTGGGGATGGCCTTGGCAGCCACAGCGGCCTTGGTGAAGATGCCGTTTTCCTCAATCTTTGTGGCAGTGCCTTCCACGTCAGCGGTCAGTGCTTCGATGGATGCGCCGTATTCTTCCAGAAACTTGGCGACCACGCCGGGGTTCTCCTCCACAAAGGCCTTGCGGACCACTACACACCCCTGGACCAGGGAACCGGCGGGAGAGACCTTATCCCACTCGGCGGTCAGATCCAGTGCCACCACCAGGTCAGGATTCTTGGAGCGGGCCACGGTGACCATAGGCTCCGGCAGCACGGCGATGGAAACTTCCCCGGCAGCCACGGCACTGTTCAGGTCAGCAGGGTGGGCATAGGTATTGTCGATAGTCACACTTTCCAGACCGTTGGCCTGCACCAGATGCTGGAAAATAAAGCTGGGATTCTGGGCAGGGGCATAGACCGTCTGGCCTTCCAGATCTGCCATGGATTCCACGGTCACGGAACCGTCAGTGACCAGATACAGCACGCCCCTGGTGTTCAGTGCCAGAATCTGGACACCACCCTGAGTTTTATTGTAAACCGTTGCGGCAGCGTTGGTGGGCAGAGCCGCAATACCCACAGAGCCGTTGACCAGCCCCGCCACCACGTTGCTGGCATCGGTCTCCACGGTGAAACTATAGTCCTGAGATGCCTCTCCCTTGGCGGCGGCATCCATCAGATTTGCCATACCAAAGCCGGTGGTACCGTTGAGCACCATGACGTTCACGGGAGTAGCCACAGCAGCTTCCGTTGCGGGCACCGTTTCCGGAGCAGCGGTGGTCTCCACCACAGGCGCTTCCGTGGTTTCCACAGGGACCTCCTGAGCACCGCAGGCAGCCATGGACAGGGCCAGCACCAGGGCCAGCGTCAAAGCGATGATTTTCTTCATAAATATTCCTCTCTTACTCAGTGCCAATGACACTGGAATATGCGGTCTTGACAGAAATCCCCCTGAGGCTGCCGATCTTCCCGGACAGGGCGGAAATGGTGTTCTGAGGGGCATCCAGGGCAATGGCGATGATGTTCACCTTCCGCTTGCGGTAGGGAATCCCCATACGGCCAATGATATATTCTCCATAGTCATGGAGAATCCCGTTCAGGGTCTCCACCATTTCACTGTTTTCCACGATGATACTCATCACGGCCACCCGAGTTTCCATACTTCGCCTCCCAAAGAAAAAAGCCGTATCCCTTTCGGGTACGGCAAGTGAACTGTGCCAATACAGCACAGCTTCCCTATTCGCACCTTTCACGCAGCTTGGGGCTTAATGTCAGGATCATGGAAGTATGATATCACGGCAGCGCACAATTGTCCAGTGGATGGCGTGTAGAAACTGAACGGTGATTTTTGGCAAATTTGCCGCCGGAACATTCCCCAACGCCTTACTCCCAGCTGCGCAAACCCGCACTGCCGAAAAGGCAGTGCGGGTTTTGTATGATTTTAGCCCCGGCGCTGGGCTTTCAGCTTGGTGAAGCGTTCCAGCTGGGGGATCAGGATCAGGCAGATCAAGGCTGCGGTGAAGCCGCCGTTATACAGGCAGAAACCGCCGTGGAGGTTGGGCACGGAGGTCACCAGCAGGTAGTGCATCCCGGCTGCCAGCACGCCAAACTGCCAGCCGTACTTGTCGGAAATAGGGCTCAGGCCGTTGGCATAGCACAGTCCCACGCAAATGGCCTGGGCATTGACAGCCAGGGTGAAGTTGCCCCCGGCGAGAGCCGACAGCCAGCCAAATACGGTGGAAGTCAGCACATAGCCCGCCATAATGGGCCAGACATTGCCGGGATGGGAACCGGAATTGCAGGTGGCCAGCATACAGAAAATAATGCCGAAGGTCACACCGTTGAAAGATGCCCCGATGAGGTTATAGTAACCCAGAATGAACGCTCCGAAAATGCCCACGTTCATCAGGAACACGCCGTTGCCATACTTGGAGGAAATGCTGCTGACGGCATCCGGGTCATTCATCATCTTCCAGTAGTCCTTCCAGGAAGTACCCATGGCCAAAGCCAGAATCACACAGGCGCCGAACAGGATGCAGCAGAAGATATTCACCGTAGCCTGAGAGGTCACCTGCAACTGGGCACCATCGGGAGCCGCAGGCAGATCGATGCCCATGGTCTTATACAGCACCGCATTCAGGAAAAAAGCGGTCATGCCAATGGGCAGAGCAGCGGAGTACAGATCGAAGCCCTTATGTACCTTGGGAGAGAAGGCAAGTCCCGCCGGCAGGAAGAAGCCGATGACAAAGCCCACCACCAGACTCAGCACAATGCCCGTCAGGTTGAAGCCGATGACCTCCGGATTGGGATAGCGGATCATCAAATCGGTAATCAGAGGAGCAATGCCCGTGGAGAACAGCATGGCATTCACCAGAGAGCCGAACTTTTCCTTCTTCACAAGGCCGTAAATCATCACACCAAAAATGGTGGGCCAAATGTTCAGAATGTTGATGCCCCAGGAGCAGAAACCCAGTGTCAGGACAAAGGCCAGAGTCGAGCCGCTGTTGGGGGTGCCTTTGAATACAACAAACAGTGCCAGGGAAATAAAGCCCACCAGAGCCATGTTCAGGAAGGTAGCAGCATAACCACCCAGATAAAAATAGCTGGTGGAAATCTTACTGGGCTGGCTGATGATCTGCCACAGGCCGGAGAACATACTGCCCCGGTCAGGCATACAGAAAGCTGCTATGAGAAAGGCTGCGGAAAAGAAGGCGAAAAACAGTTTCAAAAAGTCGCCTTCCGACAGATTGTTGATTTTTTTCATGTTGTTTTCTCCTTATTTGGAATGGAATTGGGATGTGGATACCAGAAATGGCCACCCATACCAAAGTTCCGTAGGGCGGGGGCATGCCCCCGCCGATCAAGTAGCGATAATTGTATGGTTGGTTGAATCATATCAGTCATATTCTGCTGTGCAATCATATCTTCAAACTAAGCACGCTATCATCAAACAACACAGAACCAATGATATAGACAGAACCTTTCCCGTTCAGTGAACCGACTCAAAACCTGTAGCGGGTCGGCGGGGGCATGCCCCCGCCCTACGAACACAGGCAGAGTGGTTCACAGAAGCAAAACTGGGCAATTCAGCGGTGAAACTGAATTGCCCAGACGGTCGGCATGGAACTTTCGCACTCCCTGGAGGTAATCCTCCCATTTCCGTCAGTCATGCGAAAGGGTATTTTCCCAAATGGGCAATTAAGCCTTCTCCGCAGCCTCCACGACATGCTTCATCAGCACAGTGGTGGTAACGGCACCAACACCGCCGGGGACGGGGGTGATGGCATCCACAATGGGCTCCACTTCATCAAAGACGCAGTCGCCGGACATGCCGCCCTTGCCCTTGGTGGTGATCTTCTCGGGGTTCCAGTTCATGGAAACGTCGATAACAATCTGGCCGGGACGGACATAGTCAGCAGTCAGGGAGTTCAGCACACCGGCTGCGGTAACGATGATGTCGGCGTTCTTGCAAATTTCCGCAGTGTTGACCGTCTTGGTGTGGCAGATGGTGACGGTGGCATTCTTGGCCATGAGCATCATGGCAGCGGGCTTGCCGACCACCAGAGAGCGGCCGATGACAACGGCGTTCTTGCCCTTGCAGTCGATGCCGTAGTGATCCAGGATCTCCATGCAGGCGGCAGGGGTGCAGGGGGCATAACCCAGATCCTGACCCTCGAAGACACCGGCGTTGGACATGTGGGTCATGGAGTCCACATCCTTCTTGGGTGCCAGACGGTTGCAGATCTCGTCGGAATCTGCCCGCAGGTGCTTGGGCAGAGGACGGAACATCAGAACGCCGTGCACGCTGTCGTCAGCGTTGACTTCGTCAATGACGGCCAGCAGTTCTTCCTTGGTAGCGGTCTCGGGCAGGATGTAGTTCTTGACAGCAACGCCCACTTCCTCGGCACGCTTGGTTGCGCCCTTTTCATAGCTCAGGTCAGAGGGGTTCTCGCCCAGACGGATGATGCCCAGCGTAGGCACAACGCCCTTCTCCCGCAGAGCGGCAGTGCGGCCCTGCAGTGCAGCTACCAGTGCCTCGTTAACTTCCTTACCCAGCAATCTCTTTGCCATATGTAATTTCCTCCAAAAGTTCAATATTAGCCCTCCCCTTTGGGGAGGGTGGTTGCGCGAAGCGAAACCGGGAGAGGCCTCTTCCGTCAGCCCTTTGGGCTGCCACCTTCCCCAGAGGGGAAGGCTTTTACAGTCTGTGACCGTCGGGACGGGGAACCCGTCCCCTATGATAGGACAATCATACAAATGTCACCATTTGAAGCCGGTAACGAACCGGGTGACCCCCAATGGTGTATCGACTATCTTCAGCCCTCCAGTCTCGCCATTGTCAGCGGCCACTGGCCGCCCGCCTTACTGGCCGAAGCCGGCTTTGACTTCGTCGAAGATCTCGTCTGCCAGCTGGCAGTACTTGTTCAGCATCAGGTTGGCGTGACGGTTCATGTCCTCTGCCACTTCCCGGTTCTTCAGGCTCTTGGTGTTGATGAACACATTCAGAGAAGCAGCCTGCAGAGCAGCCTTGCAGCAAACAGCACCGCAGCCGGCATCGGAAACCGCCAGACGGGAGCCCTTCTCGGCGAAGACAGCGATGCAGTCAATGGCCTCGCAGCACAGCTCCATGATCTTCATAGGAGTGGAGCAGGCAATGATGGTGGCTTCTTCCATGACCTTGTCCCGGTTGGGATCATCCTTGGGGATGCCATAGGCCTTGGCCAGAGGCAGGAAGTTGATCTCGTCTGCTTCCACCTGGTTCAACAGTTCGGTCTGCAAAGCATCACACTTTGCCTTCAGGGCGATGATCTCTTCCTCCACGGCGGCATACTTCTTCTTGCCAACGGTGAGGGAGCCCACCATGTTGCCCAGAGCGGTGCCGATGGCACCGACCAGTGCAGCAGCACCACCGCCGCCGGGGGCGGGAGCGTCAGAGGCCAGGACTTTCACAAATTCACGGCAGGTTGCCAGAGTCATATCCATGGAATCGTTCTCCTTATTTTATAAATATCCAAATAGGGAAAAGGCACAGGCGGGGAGCCGCCTGTGCCTTGGGGAATCCGAATCAGAACAGGCCGGAAACCTTGCCGGTTTCGGTGTCCACATCGATGCGGCGGTATGCGGGGTCAGCAGCGGTGCCGGGCATCATGGAGATGGTGCCAGCCATGGGGCACAGGAACTTTGCGCCGCCGTACTCCAGCACATCGCGGATGGTCAGCCGCCAGCCGGTGGGAACGCCCTTCTTGGTGGGGTCGTCACTCAGGGACAGGTGGGTCTTAACCATCATGGTGCAGTAGTCAGCATACTTGGGATCGGTCTCGAAGCGCTTTGCCTTCTCGACAGCCACGGGGGACCAGTCAACGCCGTCGGCGCCGTAGACTTCCTTGGCGATCAGATCAACACGCTGACGCAGAGGCATATCCAGATCGTACAGGAACTTGACTTCCACGGGATCCTCGCAGGCTTCCACAACGGCCTGAGCCAGCTCGACGGCACCCTCGCCGCCGTAACGCCAGTGGTTGGATTCGGCGCAACGGACACCCTGCTCAGCGCACAGCTTCTTCAGCAGAGCGATTTCCGCGTCAGTATCGGTGTAGAACCGGTTGATGCAGACCACGGGGTTGATACCGGACTTCTTAATGGTGTTGACATGGTGGAACAGGTTGCAGGTACCCTTCTCCAGCAGTTCCAGGTTCTCCTCGGTGTATTCCTTGGGCAGGGGGGCGCCGGGGGTGACCTTGGGGCCGCCGCCGTGCATCTTCAGAGCGCGGACAGTTGCGACCAGAACGGAGACGTTGGGAGTCAGGCCGGACAGACGGGTCTTGACGTTCCAGAACTTCTCAAAGCCGATGTCAGCAGCGAAGCCGGACTCGGTGACATGGTAATCAAACAGCTTCAGAGCCAGACGGTCGGAAATGACGGAGGACTGGCCGATAGCGATGTTGGCGAAGGGGCCGGCATGGATCAGCACGGGCTGATGTTCCACAGAGTAGCACATGGTGGGGTTGATGGCGTTACGCATCCAGGCGGTCATAGCGCCGGCAACTTCCAGATCCTCACAGGTAACAGGCTCGCCGGTCTTGGAGTAAGCCACGACGATCTTGCCGATACGATCCCGCAGATCCTTCAGGTCACGAGCAACAGCCAGGATAGCCATCAGCTCGGAACCAACGGCGATGCCGAACTTGGATTCCATCATGAAGCCGTCCAGACGGCCGCCGATGCCGATGATGATGTTACGCAGAGACTGTGCGCAGAAGTCGATGATCCAGCCCATCTCCACCCGCTTGGGGTCGATGTCCAGACGACGCAGGCCCTTCTTGGCCAGCCACTCATCGGTGTTGTTGCGCTCGTGCTGCATACGGGCAGTCAGAGCAACCATGGCCAGGTTGTGAGCGTTCATAATATCGTTAATATCGCCGGTCAGGCCCAGGGAGAACTCGGTCATGGGCATCAGCAGAGCGTTGCCGCCGCCTGCTGCGGTACCCTTAACGTTCATGGTGGGGCCGCCGGAGGGCTGACGCAGAGCGCCGCCGGCATTCTTGCCGATGTAGCCCAGGCCTTCGATCAGGCCCAGGGAGACAGTGGACTTGCCTTCGCCGAAGGGGGTGGGGGTGATTGCGGTGACCTCGATGAACTTGCCATCGGGCTTGTCCTTCAGACGGTTCATGACTTTGATGAAGTCGATCTTGGGAGTCTTGCCATAGGGGATGATTTCCTCGGGCAGCAAACCCAGCTTCTCACGGAAGTAATCGACGGGGGGCAGAGTCTTTTCTGCTTCCTCGGCGATCTGCCAGTCCTTGTACACGGTGGGGTCCAGCGTGACGTGGCCGTCAGGGTGTACGTACTTGCCATCAACAAAATTGATTGCCATGATATGTTTCCTCCTTAAGGAATCTTCCAGAGTCCTAATCATCTCTGAAAGGAAATAAATGTCGGCACCGCACTTTAAACATAAGTGACGCCCGGCGCCTATATCGATAATTGTTTATCGGTACAAGCGCATTGTATCATCCGAAAGCGATTAAGTCAACTGGATTTGGAAAATTTTGTCAGCTAATTTATTTTTTGTAATTTTCCATAAAAGTGCAATACCGCAGGACAGCATTTTGTCCTGCGGTATTGTGTATTATGACGCAGATACGCCACGGCTCCAAGGATTCTATCCCCGCAGCAGTCCATTCATAAGCAAAAACTTAATTGGGGATTCCCCGGATTATTCCGCAGTTTCTGTAACTTCTGCGGTATCCCGGATCAGCTTCAGCACCTTGGCCGTCAGGACGCTGCGGATCACGGCGGCTTCAAACCCCGCATCGTAGTAAGGCTTCAGCTGTTCCAGAGTCATGTTGTTCTGCCGGGCGATGACAGCGGTGGCTTCGGCGATTTCCTCCTTGGTGGCTTCCAGATTCTCCAGATACACGATCTGCTCAATGGCAGCCTGCAACCGGACGGAAGTTTCGGCATTGGCCCGGGAATCCTCCCGGAGCTTTTCCTCGGTGGTGTTCAGGAACTGGCAGTACATCTCCAGATTCAGCCCCTGCTGAGCCAGCTGGGCTTTCAGATTGTTCATCTGCTCGTCCATCTCCTGCTGGATCTGCTTTTCGCTGGGATTGAATTCCAGCGTCTCAGCGGCTTGCCGCAGGAGCCGGTCCTGCAAGTCCATCTCGCCCCGCTCGTTGGTGTAGGTCTGCAGGCTCTCGCCCATCTTCCGGCGCATCTGCTCCAGGGTGTCGCAACCACCCACTTCTTTAGCGAAAGTGTCGTCCAGCTCGTAAGCGGTCTTGATGCGGATCTCGTGGATCTTGCAGCGGAACTCGGCTGCCTTGCCAGCCAGCTCCGGGGCATGGTACTGCTCCGGGAAGGTGACCTTCACGCAAACTTCCTCACCGGGGACCTTGTCCACCAGCTGCTCTTCAAAGCCGGGGATAAAGCTGCCGCTGCCCAGAACCAACGTCTGCATCTGGGCGGTGCCGCCGGGAAACTGAACGCCGTCACAAAAACCGGCATAATCCAGCACCACCTCGTCCCCCAACTGCGTGGGACGGTCGTCCACCCTGGCGATCCGGGGATTCTGCTGCTGCAGGCGCTGGATCTGGCGGTCGATCTCTTCCCCGGTGACAATGTGTTTGGACAGAGTGGCCTTCAGGCCACGGTAAGTAAAGCTCATGTGTATACGCTCCTTTTGTTTGTATTGGTAAAATCCTATCACGTTCCGGCAAGAATGTCAATCACAGCAAAGCTTTGGACGTCAGACAGGAAATCGGGCGGAGGAAGGATCCCTCCGCCCGGTGGGGTTATTCTTTTCAGAAGCTCAGACCGAAATTCAGTTCATAGTAGTTGCCGTTGGCATCCCGGTAGGCGTAGGCCTTGCCGTTTTCATCCTTCAGATGATCCGGCATGTACTTGTCCTTGTCATAACCGGGAACGTCGTTGGGGGACACACAGACGCCGTTTTCGTCCACGGTCAGCACGGCATCGTTTCTCGGCAGGGTGAAGGGCAGCTTACCGGTGGGGTTGTAGCGGCCGAAGATCACATCCAGTGTGGCAGCGGGGTAAGTCTCGAAGCCGCCCAGCAGAGCATCCGTCTGCTGCTCCACATTGCCCACCAGCCAGGCCAGGGGGAAGTTGATGTTGGAGATGACCTTGCCGCCTCTGGCGTGGACATCTGCGGCGATCTCGGCGATCTTGTGGACACCGGACAGGGTGGTTTCCAGATGGGTTTCCTTCATGGGACGGCAGTTGTCGTCCACATTGGGAACTTCCTTTCCTTCGCAGATATCCAGCTCCAGATAACCGGCAGTGGCGGTGAAATAGTCACCGGAGGAAGGATTGACAAACAGGATAGCCACATCCGCCTGGTGGTAATCGTCCACCAGCTCGGCATCCTTTGCCACCATCTCCCGGAGGGCTTCGGTAGCCAGCTGGCCCTGCTTGGGATCCTTCTTGAAGGCTTCCACATAGACCTTCTTGCCTTCCGCCTTCAGGGGCAGGGTACCGTCGTTCTTCAGCAGCACCACACTCTGGCGGTGGGCAAGCTCCGCATCGGCCCAGTACCGGGAACCGGTGACGATCTGCTTTGCCTTCTTGGCATCCCGGTAGGTATCCTCGAACATGCCCAGCTGGAACATTTCCGTCAGAGTCCGGGTCACGGCCCGGTCCAGCACCTCGTCATTCAGGGTCACCATTTCAGGGGTGAATCCTTCGGGAAGCTTATGGGTGTCATAGTAGCCGTTGGTGGCCCGGTCATAGGCCTCCCGGCCATCCACGTTGTCATACAGGCCGGAAATCACATCCACACCGGCATTATTCACGGCGAAGCCGATCCGCTCGGGGTGGTCCAGCATATCCACGCCCCAGCACATATTGTGGACAATGCCGGTATCGGAGTTGATATAACCCCGGAAGCCCATCTGGCCTCTCAGAATGTCATGGATGAACACCCGGTTGTAGGCAAAGCCGTAGGGATCAAAGCGCAGATCATTGCCTTCGCAGTCTTTCTGGACGGCGGACTTCTCCGCAGCAGGCTTGGAGTAGTAGGGCATGATGGAAGAAGTGTTTTTCGCCACGGCGGCCTGGAAGCCGGGCATGTGGTAAGCTTGCAGGGAACCAGGGGTGGCGTATACGTTCCACTGACCTGCGGCGTAGTGGGGATCAAAGCCGTTCTCTCTGGGGCCGCCGCCGGGGAAATGCTTGGTGGTGACGGCCACGCCGTCGGCGGTAACGCCCTCTTCACTGCCCTGAATTCGTGGGATAATATGTTCGGCGATATGGCTGATCAGTGCGGGATCCTCGCCGAAGGTGCCGTAGGAACGCTGCCAACGTGGGTCGGTCATGCAGTCCACCATGTACATATAGCCCTTGCGGAGGTTGCAGGCTTCCCAGCTCTGGCGGGTGGCTTCCGCCCACTTGTCTGCCACTTCGATGCCGCTGCCCTTAACGGCGGCAGCAATGCCCAGCGTACCGGGCCAGGTGGGGAACACACCGCCGGCATCGTTCATGCCGAAGACGATCTCGCCGTTTTCGTTCCGGGAGTTGGAAGCCGCCTGAACGGGAACAAACCGTTCGCATTCCTCTGCAATGGCCTGAAGCTGGTTCAGGTAATCTGCCAGATCCTCAGGCTGGGCATTTTCCCGGAGGATGGTATGCCGGGCAAACCATTCCTTAATGAGGGTAGTGGTACCGGGAAGCTTCTGCTCGCCGAAAATAGTCTTCAGATTGACTTCGGCCTCGTCCACACAGCCGCTTTCATCCGCCACGGCCACATGACCCGGCAGACGGCCGGAGGGATACTTGGGACCCATGCGCCAGTCGGAGATGAACAGCTGGGCGATCTTCTCGTCCACGGTCATCTGCTTGACGTAAGCCGCAGCCCGCTGCTGGGGGCTCAGCCGCCAGTCGTTGACTTCGCTGAGCTTGCCGCTGCCGTCAATATCCTTAAAATACAACCCATCCACTTCCATCACCGGACGGGTCACCGTAGTAATATCGGGGCCATTGGGATTGTGGTAGCGCTTAAAATGTTCGCTTGCCTTTTTTGCCATTGTTTCTTCCTCCATATTTTGGTATTTCGTTGGAAACGATACATAATAATTATGACAGATTTATAGTAAAATTTCCAGAACGCAAATTCCATAAAAAACGCCCATCGGATTTGGGCAGGATAACAGGTCTGTGCGGGAGATTGGGGGAGATTTTTACAAAGGATTGTCGCAAATGTTTTGCCTACCAAAAAATCGCCGCCGGGACTTGCATCCCAGCGGCGATATGTAGGCAGTGCAGCGATTACAGGAACTTCTTCATATCCTCGGAGACATTGGCGGGATCTTCGGAGATGGTGATGGTGATTTCCATGTTGTTGTCCTGTGCGAACTTGGCGCACCAGGCAACGAACTCTTCACCGGCGGCCTTGTCAGCGCCGATGGTCTTGTACAGGTTGTCGATAAAGACATTGGTAATATCGAAGTTACCTGCGTGCAGGCCGCTGAGGAAGCCCTTCAGCATTTCTGCGCTGTTAATGCCGTATTCCTGGGAATCCACCAGGCGCACCTTATAGGTAACATCATAAGTCAGTTTTCTGCCGTACTCGATGCAAACCACATCGCCGTTGGCCTCTGCGGCAGCAGCGTTGATGGCATCGATCAGCTTCTTGGTCTTGCCGGAGCCCTTCAGGCCCATAATAACATGAATCATCGGATTGTCCTCCTTATGCCGTTGTATTTTGGCTTGTACACATTCTACCAGCATTCTTACAAATTTGCAACATCTTTTTTGTAAATTTCACAAGAGATTTTTCATCCCCAGAAGGGATGCCACAACTGTCAACTATCAACTATCCACTCTTGAATCATACCCCGGTTTTCCCAGCAGGGAGAACATATTCCGCTTATACAGCTCCACTCCGGGCTGATTGAAGGGATTGACCCCCAAAATATAGGCAGAGATCCCGCAGCACAGCTGGAAGAAGTAGAACAGCTCTCCCACGGTGGCCTCGTTCAGCTCGCCGCATTCGATGGAGATCACCGGTACACCGCCGTCCAAATGAGCCGCTACGGTGCCGAGGTATGCCTTTTCGTCCACGAAATCCAGAGTCTTCCCTTCCAGATAATTCAGGCCGTCTAAGTTCTTCCAGTCCCCGCCGATGGTATAGCTGCGCTGGGGCGGGGCGAAGCGGATCATGGTCTCGAAGATGTTCCGGGGGCCGGACTGGATCATCTGACCCAGAGAATGGAGGTCTGTGGTCATCTCCGCCGTGGCAGGGAAAATGCCCTTGCCGTCCTTGCCTTCGGATTCCCCGAAAAGCTGCTGCCACCAGCCGCCGAAATGCCGGAAGCCCGGCTCCCAGGAAGCCAGAATTTCCACCGATTTGCCGTGGCGGTACATCAGGTTCCGCACGGCGGCGTAGAGCCAGACGGGATTATCCAGGGAAGCTTCCCCGTACTGATCCCGGGCTTCCGCTGCGCCCCGGAGAATTTCCTGAATGTCCAGCCCCGCCACCGCCATAGGCAGCAGTCCGCCGGGGGCCAGAACGGAAAACCGTCCGCCGGCTCCCGCAGGGATGGAAAACTGTTCCCAGCCGGATTCCACCGCCATCTGGTGCAGAGCACCCTTTAAGGGATCCGTCACGGCGTAAATGCGCTTGTTGGCTTCATCGGTGCCGTATTTCCGCTCCAGCATCCATTTTAAGCCCCGGAAGGCAATGGCCGGTTCCGTGGTGATGCCGGACTTGGAAATGACGATGACGGAGAAATCCTTCCCGTCCAGCAATTCCATCAGCTCATTCCAGTGCCGGGTGCTTAAATTGTTACCGGCGAAGAAGATCTGGGGTTCCCCCTTCTCCCGGGTCAGGTTAAAATTGGGGCCTTTCAGCAACTCAATGGCACCCCGGGCACCTAAGTACGCACCGCCGATGCCTACGATGACGCAAACATCGGAAGTCTTCCGGATCTGCTTTGCCGCTTTCTGAATTCGTTCCAGCTCCGGTGTCAGCTCCCGGGTGGGAAGATCCATCCAGTCCCGGTGATCCCTGTCCGGATCCTCCGGTTCAAACAGGGCCATATGCGCCGCCGCCACATCTTTTTCCATTGCCAGCAGATTGCTCAGCGTCAGCTGACCCCAGATGTTGGAGATATCCACTTTGATCATGGATGCACATCCTTTCGTCCATGGATTCTTTTTGTTACTCTTATGTTACCGCAAAACCGCCGGAAGAGCAAGGACTTTTACAAAAACTTTACACCGATGAAAGCAAAATCTTCTTAGTCCGTTCTTTGTCAACTTCACCATAGATGATGGAAAAAACCGGAAAAAGATTGTTCGGGGTGCTTTCTTGACGCATATTTTTCCCTGTGCTATAATCAAATTGTAATTCATTGAAACCCTTATGACTGACGGATCAGTGGAGCACCACATGGAGTAAGGGCATATGTTTTTTAAGGAAACCCGGTAACCATCCGCTTTCCACCGATGGGATCCGCATTTCTTTAACGCCGACCGTCTGGGCACACTTTTCCGTTACGGATGAGTGCGCCCTTTTTTTGTTGCCCAAATACAAGGAGGAACCATGAAAAAAGTTGGTATCGTCATGGGAAGCGACAGCGATCTTCCCATTCTGCGCAAAACCATGGACACCCTGGCATCTCTGGATATCCCCTATGAATGCCGCATCTATTCCGCCCACCGGACACCGGAAGAAGCCCGGATTTTTGCCGCCACCGCCCGGGAGAAGGGCTTCGGCACCATCATCGCCGCTGCCGGTATGGCCGCCCATCTGGCCGGTGCCATCGCCGCCAACACCACCCTTCCCGTCATCGGTATTCCCTGCAAGGGTCCCTGCTTTGACGGTATGGATGCCCTGCTTTCCACAGTCATGATGCCCTCCGGCATTCCCGTAGCCACGGTAGCCGTCAACGGCGGTGTCAATGCCGCACTGCTGGCCGCCCAGATCCTCGCCGTGTCCGATGAAAATCTTGCAAAAAAGCTGGACGCAAAACGAGCCGCCGATGCCAAAAAAGTTCTGGAAAAAGACGCCGCATTGCAGGCAGAGCTGAACGCCTGACCTGTTGATCCATAGAACAAACATCATCCACCATCCATTTTATGTTTTATGAAAGAGGTAATGTAACATGGAAAACCTGAAGCTGCTGTACACCGGTAAGACCAAGAATGTCTACGCTCTGCCCAATGGCAACTGCCTGCTGAAGTTCAAAGACGACTGCACCGGCAAGGACGGCGTGTTCGATCCCGGCGAAAATTCCGTTGGTCTGACCATCGAAGGCGTGGGCGATGTGAATCTGCGGATGTCCATCTACTTCTTCGAAAAGATCAATGCCGCCGGTATCCGTACCCATTACGTTTCCGCCAATCTGGATGATACCACCATGGAAGTGCTGTCCGCCAAGGTCTTCGGCAAGGGTCTGGAAGTCATCTGCCGGTATAAAGCTGTGGGTTCTTTCTTCCGCCGCTACAGCGACTACTGCACTGAAGGTCAGGACCTGCCCGCCTATGTAGAGACCACCTTCAAGAACGACGCCAAGGGTGATCCTCTGGTCACCAAAGACGGTCTGGTGGATCTGGGTGTCATGACTGCCGAGCAGTACGACTCCCTGAAGGCCCAGACCCAGGCCATCACCAAGATCGTGGCTGACGACCTGAGAGAAAAGGGTCTTGACCTGTACGATATCAAGTTCGAGTTCGGTTACGATGCCGATGGCAACGTCATGCTCATTGATGAAATTGCTTCCGGCAATATGCGTGTTTACAAGGACGGCCAGTACATTGACCCCATGACTCTGAATAAGCTGTTCTTCGCCTGATGCCCCATTCTTTCCATGTCATTGTGAAGTAGCCAATGCCTTCCCCTTTGGGGAAGGTGGCAGCCCGCAGGGCTGACGGATGAGGTCTTGCCTCCCTCTAGGCTATGTTGGGTAAAAGCACGCAACCGTTGTCTGCTTCGCAACGCCAAAGCCAATACACACCATGGAGGTTACAAACTATGGGTGGTTTCTTCGGGGCGATTACCCGCAAAAACTGCAAGTACGATGTATTTTTCGGCACGGATTACCATTCCCATCTGGGTACCAAACGGGCAGGTCTTGCCTTCTATGACCCGGAGCTTGGATTCCAGCGCCAGATCCACAACATTGAGAACACCCCCTTCCGCACCAAGTTTGAAGGGGATTTAAACAAAATGAACGGCTGCGCCGGTATCGGCTGCATTTCCGACAGCGATCCCCAGCCGCTGCTGGTTCGCTCCCACTTAGGGATGTTCGCCATCTCCAATGTGGGCATCATCAACAATTCTGAAAAACTGGTGGAGCAGATCTTCTCCGCCCCGGGGCAGATGTTTCAGGCTATGTCCTCCGGCAAGATCAATTCCAACGACCTGCTCACCGCCCTTATCTGCCGGTGCAGGGATCTGGTCACCGGCATCCAGTACGCCCAGAGCCAGATCGAAGGCTCCTGCACCTTGCTGATTTTGACCAAAGACGGCATCATCGCCGCCCGGGACAAGCTGGGAAGGCTCCCGGTGATCGTGGCCAAGAATGACGACGGCTGCTGCGTGGCCATGGAATCCTTCGCCTGCCAGAAGCTGGGCTATCAGCCCTTCTACAACTTAGGCCCCGGGGAGATTGTGAAGATCACCGCCGACGGCGTAGAGCAGCTGGCCGCCCCCGGTGCCAAGATGAAGATCTGCGCCTTCCTGTGGAGCTACTACGGCTACCCCAATTCCAATTACGAAGGGATGAACGTGGAGGTCATGCGCTGCCGCAACGGCGAGATCATGGCCCGGCAGGAGGAAGCTCAGGGCACTTTGCCCGATGTGGACTACATTGCCGGTGTGCCGGATTCCGGCGTGCCCCATGCCATTGGTTACGCCAACCAGTCCCACAAGCCCTTCGCCCGACCCTTCGTCAAGTACACCCCCACCTGGGCCCGGTCTTTCACCCCCTCCAATCAGGAGATGCGCAATCTCATTGCGGAGATGAAGCAGATCCCCGTTCCCGAACTCATCGAAAACAAGAAGCTATTGCTGGTGGACGATTCCATCGTTCGTGGCACCCAGCTGCGGGAGACGGTGGAATTCCTCTACCAGTCCGGGGCAAAGGAAGTGCACATGCGCTCCGCCTGTCCCCCCATTATGTACGCCTGCAAATACCTGAATTTCTCCCGGAGTAATTCGGAAATGGAACTGCTGACCCGGAAAACCATTCAAAAACTGGAAGGGGACGAAGGTCAGAATCACATTGCCGAATACGCCGATGCCACCACCCAGCGTGGCAAATGTATGCTGCAAACCATCTGCCAGGAAATGGGCTTTGATTCTCTGGGCTACCAATCCCTGGACGGCCTGCTGGAATCCATCGGCCTGGACCGGGATAAGGTCTGCACCTACTGCTGGACGGGAGAAGAGTAAGGCAATTATAAATTCAAAATTACGAATTACAAATGTGACGCAAGCGTTCCCTCATTCCGCAGTCCATAAAATGCAACTACTATAAGTTTCAGCCAACCCTGTCATCCCGAGGGAGCAACAGCGAGTCGAGGGATCTTGGCACTTACCCACTGCACAAAAGACATTCGGTGCGTAGATTCTGACCCGCAGCTTCGCCTTGGTCGGAATGACACCGCCTCTCCCCTAACTGTCAACTATTATCTGTCCCGACTTCTTACAAAGGAGCTTACCTATCATGGATCACAAGAATTCCCATTCTGCCAGTTACGCCGCTGCCGGCGTGGACATCACCGCCGGTTACCGGGCGGTGGAGCTGATGAAGAAGCACATTGCCCGTACCCGCAACGAAGGCTGTCTGGATGATGTGGGCGGCTTCGGCGGCTGCTTCGGCCTGCCCATTGCAGGAATGGAGGCGCCAGTGCTGGTCTCCGGCACCGACGGCTGCGGTACCAAGGTCAAGCTGGCCATCCTCATGGACAAGCACGATACCATCGGCATCGATGCCGTTGCCATGTGCGTCAATGATATCATCTGCTGCGGTGCCAGACCGCTGTTCTTCCTGGACTATATCGCCTGCGGAAAAAACGTTCCCGAAAAGATCGCCCAGATCGTCTCCGGCGTGGCAGAGGGCTGTGTCCAGTCCGGTGCCGCCCTCATCGGCGGCGAGACCGCCGAGCATCCCGGCCTGATGCCGGTGGAAGATTACGACTTAGCCGGTTTCGCCGTGGGCATCGTGGACAAGAAGAAAATCCTGGACAACACCCGGATGGCTGCGGGAGATGTGGTCATCGCCCTGCCCTCCACTGGTATTCATTCCAACGGCTTCAGCCTGTGCCGGAAAGTCTTTGATATCGACAACAACAATCCCGAGCTTTACGTTCCCCGGGAAGAACTGGATGGCAAAACCATTGCCGAGGCTCTGCTGGTTCCCACCAAGATCTACGTCAAGCCCATTCTGGCACTGATCGAAAAGGTGGATGTCAAGGGCATTTCCCACATCACCGGCGGCGGCTTCTATGAAAACATCCCCCGCTCCATTCCCGACGGACTTTGCGCCCGGATCAACAAGTCCGCCGTGAAAGTACTGCCGATTTTCGACCTCATCGCCAAGTGGGGCAACATCCCGGAACGGGACATGTTCAACACCTACAACATGGGCGTGGGCATGAGCGTGGTGGTTCCCGCCGCTCAGGTAGAAGAAGCCCTTTCCTGTCTGAAGGAGAACGGTATCGATGCCTATGTCATCGGTGACATCGTCGAAGGCGAAGAAAAGGTGATGCTGTAATGGCAAAGAGCAAAATCGCCGTGCTGGTCTCCGGCGGCGGCACCAATCTGCAAGCCCTCATCGATGCGCAAGGCAGCGTCCTTCGCAGCGGCGAAATCGCCCTGGTCATCTCCAACGCCCGGGGTGCCTACGCCCTGGAGCGGGCCAAAAAGTCCGGGATCCCCACGGAAATCATCCTCAAAAAAGAGCTTGGCTCTCAGGATGCTTTTGAAGACAAGCTGAAAGAAGTCCTCACCGCCTACGGCATCGACCTCATCATTCTGGCGGGCTTTATGACCATCCTGACGGAGAAGTTCACTTCCGCCTATCCTGAGCGGATTTTGAACATCCATCCTTCCCTGATCCCCGCTTTCTGTGGCGCCGGATATTACGGTCTGAAAGTCCATGAAGAAGCCCTGAAATATGGAGTCAAGGTCACCGGTGCTACGGTGCATTTCGTCAACGAGATCCCTGACGGCGGTCAGATCATCGCCCAGAAGGCGGTGGATATCCTCCCCGGGGACACCCCCGAGAGCTTACAGCGCCGGGTCATGGAACAGGCCGAATGGATTCTGCTTCCCCGAGCCGCAGAAACCGTCAGTGCAGAGCTTGCGAAAAGGAGCGCATTATGAACGTATATGAAGTCAAATCCATGGCCGACCGTTTAAGCGGCAACACCTACCCCGGCCGGGGCATCGTGCTGGGTGTCACCCCCGACGGTAGTAAGGCCGTTGCCGCCTACTTCATCATGGGTCGTTCCGTGAATTCCCGGAACCGGGTATTTATTCAGGAGCCCGACGGCATCCGCACCGAAGCCCATGACCCCGCCCTGATGAAAGATCCCCACCTCATCATTTACCACCCCGTCCGGGAAACGGGTGCCGGTCTTATCGTCACCAACGGCGACCAGACCGATACCATCTGGCAGTATCTCTCCCGTGGGGAAAGCTGGGAAGCCGCTCTGCGGACCCGCCAGTTTGAAGATGACGGTCCCAACTGGACCCCCCGGATCTCCGGCATTCAGGCAAAAGATGGCTCTTACAAGCTCTCCATCCTGAAAGCCGCAGACCCGGAAGGCACCGCCTGCTCCCGGTTCTTCTGGGAGTACCCGGCGAAGGCCGGTCTGGGGCATTTCCTCCACACCTACGTCTGTGACGGCAATCCCGTGATCCCCACCTTCCAGGGAGAACCGGAACGGGTCACCATTCCCTCTGACATCGATGCCTTCACCGAAGAACTGTGGCAGAATCTGGACGAAAACAATAAGATCTCCCTGTTCGTCCGCTACACCGATCTGAAAACCGGAGAAAGCCAGCAGCGGATTTTGAATAAGCACGAATGATATCGTAGGGGCGACCATTGGTCGCCCGCCGACAACCGGCCAAGTAAAACGGGCGACCAATGGTCGCCCCTACTGTCATGCCGGAAGGTTATTCGCTTCCCATCCCCCAAGAACTACCAAACACCGGAGGTCATTTCCATGAACGAATTTGAACTGAAGTACGGCTGTAACCCCAACCAGAAGCCCTCCCGGATCTTTATGTCCGACGGCTCGGAACTGCCCATCACCATTCTCAATGGCCGCCCCGGCTATATCAACTTTCTGGATGCCTTCAATTCCTGGCAGCTGGTGAAGGAATTGAAGGAAGCCACCGGCATGGTGGCCGCCACCTCCTTCAAGCACGTCTCCCCCACCTCCGCCGCCGTGGGCAAGCCCCTCAGTGCCGATCTCAAAAAGGCCTGCTTCGTGGATGATGTGGAAGGTCTGGACGAAAATCCGCTGGCCTGCGCCTATGCCCGGGCCCGGGGCACCGACCGGATGTGCTCCTTCGGTGACTGGGTGGCTCTGTCTGATACTTGCGACGCCATGACCGCCTCCCTCATCGCCCGGGAGGTCTCCGACGGTGTCATCGCCCCCGGCTATACGGAAGAAGCCCTGACCATCCTGAAGGGCAAGCGGAAGGGCAGCTACAATGTCGTAGCCATTGACCCCAACTATGTCCCCGCTGAAAAAGAGACCAAGCAGGTCTTCGGCATCACCTTCGAGCAAGGGCGGAACAATTTCAGGATCGGCGAGCATCTGCTGACCAATATCGTCACCGCCAACAAGGAACTGCCCGAGGATGCCAAAATCGACCTGATCGTGGCACTAATTACCCTGAAATACACCCAGTCCAACTCCGTCTGCTTTGCCGTGGACGGTCAGGCCATCGGTGTTGGTGCCGGACAGCAGTCCCGGATCCACTGCACCCGGCTGGCGGGTACCAAAGCCGACACCTGGTTCCTGCGGCAGCATCCCAAGGTTTTGAATCTGCCCTTCCGGGCCGACCTGAGCCGCCCCAACCGGGATAATGTCATTGACGGCTACATCAACGGCAACGAAGAAGATGTCTGCGCCGAGGGCATCTGGCAGAATTACTTCACCACCCGCCCGGAACCCCTCACCGCCGAAGACAAGGCTACCTGGCTCTCCACCCGGCAGAATGTGGCACTGGGCTCCGATGCCTTCTTCCCCTTTGCTGACAATATCAAGCGGGCCTGCGCTTCCGGTGTCAAGTACATCGCCGAACCCGGCGGCTCCATCCGGGATGATCTGGTCATCGAGGAATGCGACAAGCGGGGCGTGGTCATGGCCTTCACCGGCATGCGCCTGTTCCATCACTAACAAAAGATTCAGGGGACAGCCTGTGCTGCCCCCTGTCGGTGCTCCGTGGGCAGAAGTTGCCCGAAAGCAAGGAGGTTTTATGAAATTACTGGTCGTAGGCGGCGGTGGCAGAGAACATGCCATCATCCGCGCATTGAAGAAGAATCCCACCGTAACGGAAATTTTCGCCTGTCCCGGCAACGGTGGCATTGCCCAGGACGCTGTCTGCGTCCCCATCGGTGCCACGGAAATTGACAAGATCGTGGACTTCGCCACAGAAAGGGCCATCGACTATGCCGTCGTCGCCCCGGATGATCCGCTGGTGCTGGGCTGCGTGGACGCCCTGGAAGCAAAGGGGATCCCCTGCTTCGGCCCACGGGCCAACGCCGCTATCATCGAAGGCAGCAAGGTCTTCTCCAAAAATCTGATGCACAAGTACGGCATCCCCACTGCGGAATATGCCGTGTTTGAAGATATGACCAAAGCCCTTGCTTATCTGGAAACGGCCCCCATCCCCACCGTCATCAAAGCCGACGGTCTGGCTCTGGGCAAGGGCGTCATCATCGCCCAGACCCGGCAGGAGGCCATGGAGGCCGTCCGGGATATGATGGAGGGCGGCAAGTTCGGTGCCTCCGGCAGCCGGGTGGTCATTGAGGAATTCCTCACCGGGCCGGAAGTTTCCGTGCTGGCCTTCACCGATGGCAAGGTAGTCAAACCCATGGTCTCTTCCATGGATCACAAGCGCATCGGCGACCATGACACTGGTTTGAATACCGGCGGCATGGGCACCGTGGCTCCCAACCCCTATTACACCGAGGCAATTGCCGAAGAATGTATGGCCGCCATTTTCCTGCCCACCATCGCCGCCATGAACGCCGAAGGCCGCACCTTCCGGGGCTGCCTGTACTTCGGCCTGATGCTGACCCCCAAGGGTCCCAAGGTCATCGAATACAACTGCCGCTTCGGCGATCCGGAGACCCAGGTGGTGCTGCCCCTGCTGGAAAGCGACCTGCTGACCATCATGCAGGCCACTACTAACGGCACTCTGGCGGAGACGGAGGTCAAATTCTCCAACCGCCACGCCTGCTGCGTGATCCTGGCATCCAAGGGCTACCCCGAAAGCTACAAAAAAGGTCTTCCCGTGACCTTTACGGAAGAAGCGTTAGCTCACACCTATGTGGCTGGTGCCAGGCTGGAAGATGGCCGACTGGTTACCTCCGGTGGCCGGGTCACCGGCACCACCGCCGTGGCAGATTCTCTGGAAGAAGCCATCCGGGAAGCCTACCGCATTTCCGACGGTGTCCGGTTTCAAGGAGCCTACCGCAGAAGCGATATCGGCCAGCGGGCACTGCTGGCGGGGAAGTGATCGTTTCCATCAAGAGTTGACACACCTTACGGCCAGTAGCCTCCACTTCCAGGTTCGTAGGGCGGGGGCATGCCCCCGCCGATTATGTAATGGCAACGGCGCAGCTGGTTAAATGGTGTAACACCCGTTGATAATATCCGTCATTGCTCCACAATAACAGGAATACTACCGCCAAACTTGTAAAAGCTTGTAATGTGGACGAAATAATTTTCTTTCCACAAACCGCTTCAAAACCAATAGCAGGGCGGCGGGGGCATGCCCCCGCCCTACGAAAGCTCTCAATTCTTGATTCACAACGATAATACGCACATAGAAAAAACTAGGAGGATCATCCCATGGTTTACCGTATTTTTGTAGAAAAGCGCAAGGGTCTGGACAACGAGGCACAGGGTCTGCTCAGCGAAGCCCGGAATCTTCTGGGGCTGGAAAAGCTGACCAATGTCCGGCTGTTCAACCGTTATGATGCCGAAAATATCTCCGAAGACCTGTTCCGTTCCTCTGTGAAAACCGTTTTCTCCGAGCCCCAGCTGGATATTGCTTCCGAGTCTATCGACCTGCCCGGTGCCTATGTCTTCGCCGTAGAGGCACTGCCCGGTCAGTTCGACCAGCGGGCAGACTCCGCTGCCCAGTGCATCCAGATCATCTCTCAGGGGGATCGTCCTCTCATCCGCACCGCCAAGGTCTATGCCCTCTACGGTGAACTGACCGGAGCCGATGTGGAAGCATTCAAAAAGCACGTCATCAACCCTGTTGAATGCCGGGAGGCTTCTCTTTCCCTGCCGGAGACGCTGGCCATTCCCTATGAGATCCCCACGGAAGTGGCTACCCTCCATGGCTTCACCCAGCTGGATAAAAATGGTCTTGCAGACTTCATTGTCTCCTACGGCCTTGCCATGGATCTGGATGATATCACCTTCTGCCAGTCCTACTTTGTCTCCGAGCACCGGGATCCCACCATTACCGAGATCCGCATGATCGACACCTACTGGTCTGACCACTGCCGCCATACCACCTTCGGCACCATTCTGGACGAGGTAACTTTCTCTGATCCTCTGCTTCAGGAAACTTACGATCAGTATCTTGCCACTCGGGAGGCGCTGGGCCGCAGCCACAAACCCATCTGCCTGATGGATCTGGCTACCATCGCCGTGAAGCATCTGCGGGCTAACGGGAAGCTGAATAAGCTGGACGAAAGCGAAGAGATCAACGCCTGCACCGTGAAGATGGATGTCACTGTGGGCGGCGTGAAAGAGCCCTGGCTGCTGCTGTTCAAGAACGAGACTCACAACCATCCCACGGAGATCGAGCCCTTCGGCGGTGCCGCCACCTGCATCGGCGGTGCCATCCGGGATCCCCTGTCCGGCCGCTCCTATGTCTATGGTGCCATGCGTGTCACCGGCGCAGCGGATCCTCTGAAATCCGTTTCCGAAACCATCCCCGGCAAGCTGCCTCAGCGGAAGATCGTCACCACCGCAGCCGCCGGTTATTCCTCCTACGGCAACCAGATCGGTCTGGCCACCGGCATTGTAGACGAAATCTATCACCCCGGCTACGCTGCCAAGCGCATGGAGATCGGTGCCGTCATCGCCGCCGCTCCTGCGGAAAATATCCGCCGGGAGCGTCCTGTCGCCGGTGATGTGGTGATCCTGCTGGGTGGCAACACCGGCCGGGACGGCATCGGCGGTGCCACCGGTTCTTCCAAAGCCCACACCACCAAGTCCGTGGAGACCTGCGGTTCCGAAGTCCAGAAGGGTAACGCCCCGGAGGAGCGGAAGCTCCAGCGTCTGTTCCGGAATCCGGAGGCTTCCAAGCTCATCAAACGCTGCAATGACTTTGGTGCCGGCGGCGTATCCGTTGCCATCGGCGAGCTGGCCGACGGCCTGACCATCGATCTGGACAAAGTCCCCAAGAAGTACGAAGGCCTGGACGGCACCGAACTGGCCATTTCCGAATCTCAGGAGCGGATGGCCGTTGTGGTGGAAGCTAAAGATGTAGAACGCTTCCTGGAACTGGCTCTGACGGAGAACCTGAACGCCGTCCCCGTGGCGGTGGTCACGGAGGAAGCTCGGCTGGTGATGAACTGGAGCGGCAAGACCATCTGCGATATCTCCCGGGACTTCCTGAATTCCAACGGTGCCGACAAGCACATCACCGCCGCTCCCGCTGCCCCCAAGGCATGGAAAAAGACCGTCGCCGGCTCCTTTACGGAAAACTTCCGGGCCGTGGCTTCCGACCTGAACACCTGTTCCAAGCGGGGCCTGTCTGAGCGGTTCGACTCCACCATCGGCGCCGGTACCGTGCTGATGCCCTTCGGCGGCAAGAATCAGCTGACCCCCATTCAGGCCATGGTGCAGAAGATCAGCGTAGAGAAGAAGCACACCGACGACTGCTCCTTCATGTCCTTCGGCTATAACCCCTTCATTACCACCGCATCGCCTTTCCACGGTGCTTATCTGGCCGTGGTGGAGTCCGTGTGTAAGCTCATTGCTTCCGGTGCTTCTTTTGAAGATACTTACCTGACCTTCCAGGAATACTTCGAGCGTCTGGGCAAGGATCCCGCCCGGTGGGGCAAGCCCCTGGCGGCGCTGCTGGGTGCTTTCAAGGCTCAGATGGAGCTGGGCATCGGCTCCATCGGCGGCAAGGACTCCATGTCCGGCTCCTTCGAGGATCTGGATGTTCCCCCCACGCTGGTGTCCTTCGCCGTGACCACTGGCAAGACTCAGGACGTGGTCTCTCCCGAATTCAAAGCTTCCGGTCATACCGTCTGTCTGCTGGAAACCGCCTACGATGAAAACGGCCTACCCAACACCGCTTCTCTGCTTCACAACTTCGCCACCGTCACCGAGCTGTTCCGCAGCGGCAAGGCTCTGGCGGCCTACACCCCCGGCATGGGCGGCGTGGCGGAAGCCGTTATGAAGATGGGCTTCGGCAACAGCCTGGGCATTGCCATTGCTGAAAATGTCACCTTGGAAGAACTCTTCGGCTACCGCTACGGTGCCTTTGTACTGGAAATGGCGGAAGGTTCCGTTGGCAAGATCCTGGGCACCACCACTGCCGACGGCAGCTTCTCTTATCACGGAGAAGTGCTGGCTCAGGAGGGCATTCTGAAAGCCTACGAAGACAAGCTGGAATCCGTCTTCCCCTGCAACATCCCCACCCGGGAGCAGAAGATGGAGACCTTCTCCTTTGAAGCTACCCAACGGAAAGCTCCCGCCATCCGGGTGGCCAAACCCAAGGTGCTGATCCCCGCCTTCCCCGGCACCAACTGTGAGTATGATTCCGCCAAGGCCGTCCGGGATGCCGGGGCTGATCCGGAGATCATCGTCATCAACAACCTCAGCGCCGCCGGGATCTCCCGGAGCGTGGAACGGTTTGCGGAGGAACTGAAGACCGCTCAGATGGTCTTTATCCCCGGCGGCTTCTCCGGCGGCGATGAGCCCGACGGTTCCGGCAAGTTCATTACTGCCTTCTTCCGGAACGCCGCCATTAAAGAAGGCGTCACCGATCTGCTGGAAAACCGGGACGGTCTGATGTGCGGCATCTGCAACGGCTTCCAGGCTCTGATCAAGCTGGGTCTGGTGCCCTATGGCAAGATCATCGACACCGATGAAAATTGCCCCACCCTGACCTTTAACAACATCTCCCGGCACCAGAGCCGCATCGTACGGACCCGGGTGGCCTCCAACAAGTCCCCCTGGCTGGCGCTGACCAACGTGGGTGATGTGTACAACGTACCCATTTCCCACGGTGAAGGCAAGTTCCTGGCTTCCGAGGAGCTGATCCGCCAGCTGGCTGCCAACGGCCAGATCGCCACCCAGTATGTGGATCTGGAAGGCAACGCCACTGCCGATGTGCACTTTAATCCCAACGGCTCCCTGTACGCCATCGAGGGCATCACCTCCCCGGATGGCCGTGTCTTCGGCAAAATGGGCCACAGCGAACGCATCGGTACCGGGTTGTATAAGAATGTTCCCGGCGAATATGACATCCAGATGTTCCAGGCTGCGGTGCAGTATTTTAAGTAAAACATACGAAAAGGCGTGCCCGACTTGGGCACGCCTTTTCGTATGCGAATCAAGAACTGCATCTTCGTAGGGCGGAGGCATGCCTCCGCCGTTTGCGGCCACAGGCCGCAAAACCGCCCCCTCCGGTTTCTCCAAAGGGGGCGGTCAGTCTATTTACTTCTGCACGAACACAAAGCCGCAGACATTGGGGCCAACATGGCTGCCGATGCCGGCGCCTACCTGAACGATCTGGTCATCCTCGATAGAAATACCCTGGGTACGGAGCTTCTGAGCCAGCAACTGGGCGTTGGAATCGTCTGCCGTGTACATGATGTAGCACTTGTGGTCAGCATCCTGGGTGTACTGCTCGGCCTTTTTGGTGAGCCAGTCAATGCCCTTGCGCATACCCAGTGCCTTGGCGGGCACTTCGATGGTGCCGTTTTCCGCCACCCGGATGATGGGCTTGACCTGGGCCATGGTGCTGAGCTTGTAGACGGTCTGGCTAATGCGGCCGCCCCGGTACAGATACTCCAGGGTATCCAGGCAGGCATACAGCACGAACTTGTCCTGCATGGCCTTCAGAGCTTCCATGATCTCGGCAGCGGACTTGCCCTCGTCCCGGAGCCGCACGGCATACTGCACCTGAATGCGCTGACCGGCGGTGGCGTTCAGGCTGTCCAGCACGAAGCATTTATCGCTTTCCATCTCATCCCGGATCATGCAGGCGCTCTGGTAAGTTCCGCTGATGCCGGAGGACATGGTGATATACAGCGCTTCTTCCCCTGCCTCCACCGCAGAGGCAAAGGCATCCATCAGATGCCGGGGGGAGGGTTGGCTGGTCTTGGGGGATGCCCCGGTTTCCGCAAGCAGGGTAAAGAACTGATCCTTGGTCAGGTTCACGTTTTCTTCGTACTCTTTGTCATCCAGCGTCACCTGAATGGGGATGCAGGTAATGTTCAGCTGTTCCAGCTCCCGGGGTTCAAAATCCGCCGAGGAATCGGTAATAATTCTAACCATTGTGTATACTCCTTATATCGATTCATCGATTTTGGCCTGAATTCTGGCCTTTACCAGCTCTGCCACCTGGGCAGGCTTCATACCTTCATATTCTTCATACAAAATGGGCTCCAGATAGTGCAGCTGCATGGTCACCGGCTTGCTGCCGGGCTCATCCAGCACTTTAAAGCTGTCCACCAGTGCCACGGGGACGATGGGGCACTTGCTCTTGGTGGCGCAGCGGAAGCTGCCGCTGTGGAATTCCCCCATGACGTTGCCCGCCTTACTGCGGGTACCCTCCGGGAAGATCAGATAGCTTCTGCCATTTTTCACTTCCTCCGTCACTGACTGGATCACCGTCAGAGACTGGCGCACATCCTCCCGGTCCATGGCGAAGGACTTTGTGGTCTGGATGACCTGCTGGACAAAGGGAATGCCAACCAATTCCTTCTTCAGCACGGCACCCATGGGATGGTCGCAGGTAGCACCGATGGCCAACACATCGAACAGGCCCTGATGATTGGCGTACATCATAAAGCCCCCCTCAGCGGGGATGTGCTCCCTGCCGGTAACCTTCACTTCCACATTGCCACCCCGGACGGCCCGCTTCAAAATATATTGCAGATGCTGCCAACGCAAAAGTTCCGGAAATTTCTCCGGATGTTTGGCATATTTACACAACTTGATCCAGGCACCGGGAATAATGGGGAGATTCCGCAACACCATCGTCACGATTCGATTCATGGGATACCATCCTTGCATAATTTTGTTCATTTTAACACAAAAGCGAGAATCTTTCAACAACAAAATGAAAACTTAATAACTTCCCGGTAAAGATAGAGAAAACGCCTGTCCTCCGGTTCTTCCGGAGGACAGGCATTGATTACTCCTTATTTAATGACCCGGACTCTCAGGACACCCTCTACCTGTTTCAGGTGTTCCACCACTTCCTGAGAAGGATGCTGGTCAAAGTCCAGCATGGTGTAGGCGTATTCGCCTCGGCTCTTGTTCATCAGGCCGTCGATGTTTACATTGTCTGCGGCAATGGCAGCTGTGAACCGTCCCAGAGAATTGGGGATATTCCGGTGGAGAATGGTGATTCGCCCTGCGGCCTGACACACCCCCATGTCGCAGTTGGGATAGTTGACGGAATTTACGATGTTGCCGTTTTCCAGATAATCCATCACCTGCTGCACCGCCATCTTGGCGCAGTTGTCCTCGGATTCCTCTGTGGAGGCTCCCAGGTGGGGAATGGCGATGCAGCCGGGCATGTTGGCGGTCTTCTCATTGGGAAAATCCGTGACATAGCACTTGACCTTGCCGCAGGCCAGAGCGGAGGCCATGGCTTCGTCATCCACCAGCTTATCCCGGGCGAAGTTCAGCAGGATGACGCCGTCCTTCATTTTGGCAATAGCTTCGGCGTTGACCATCTTCTCCGTATCCGGCAGCAGGGGCACATGGACGGTGATGATATCGCAGCCCGCGTAAATTTCCTCCCGGGTCTTCACCCGCTGGACATGGCCATCCAGATGCCAGGCCGCATCCACGGAAATATGAGGGTCACAGCCGTAAACTTCCATTCCCAGCTTTCTTGCCCGGTTGGCCAGAGGGCCGCCGATGGCGCCCAAACCGATGATGCCCAGCTTCTTGCCGAAGATTTCATGTCCGGTAAACTGAGACTTTCCCTTCTCTACCAACTTGCCAATGTCGGCGCTACCCTTGATGGACTGGACCCAGTTCACACCGCCAATGATATCCCGGCTGGCCAGCAGCATGCCGCAGAGCGTCAGTTCCATGACGCTGCGGGCATTGGCACCGGGGGTATTGAAGACCACCACGCCCTGCTCGGCGCAGGTGGTCAGGGGGATATTATTCACACCGGCACCGGCTCTGGCCACCGCCAGCAGATTCGCAGGCAAATCCATATCGTGCATATTGGCACTGCGAAGGACAATGGCTTCCGTGTTTTCCAGTTTCTCCGTCCGGGCAAAGTCTTCCGTCCACAGGGCGCTGCCCTGGTCGGAGATCTGATTTAAGTAATGATAATGAAACATGGTTTTCCTCTTTTCTCGGAAAAATTACCGGTTCTCTTTTTCAAACTGCTCCATGAAGTTTACCAGGGCTTCCACGCCCTGGATAGGCATGGCGTTGTAGATGCTGGCACGCATACCACCCACGGAGCGGTGACCCTTCAGATTGGCGAAGCCTGCTTCTGTGGAAGCCTGGATAAATTTGGCATCCAGTTCCTTGTCGCCGATGACGAAAGGGACATTCATCAGGGAGCGATCCGCCTTGACCACCGTGCCGTGGAACAGGTCGCTTGCATCCAGGAAGTCATAGAGAATGGCGGCCTTCTTTTCGTTATAGGCCTTCCTCTGCTCCAGACCGCCGTTATTCAGCAGCCACTTGAAGACCTTGCCGCAGATGTAAATGCCATAGGCAGGTGGGGTATTGTACATGGAGCCGTTGTCAGCATGGGTCTTGTAGCGGAACATGGTGGGGGTGCCGGGGAGCACATCCTCCCGGATCAAATCTTCCCGGATCACGGCGATGACCACACCGGCGGGGCCGATGTTTTTCTGAACACCGCCATAGAGCATACCGTACTTTGTCACGTCCACCGGCTCCGACAGGAAGCAGGAAGATACATCCGCCACCAGATCCTTGCCCTTGGTATTGGGCAGGGTCTTGAACTTGGTGCCGTAAATGGTGTTGTTTTCGCAAATATAGACATAATCCGCATTGTCGCTGACCGGCAAATCAGAACAGTCCGGGATATAGGAGAAGGTCTTGTCCGCAGAAGATGCAATGACATTGGCCTGACCGTACATATTTGCCTCCTGCCAGGCCTTCTTGGCCCAGACACCGGTGAGGATATAGTCAGCAACTTTGTTCTTCATCAGGTTCATGGGGATAGCCGCAAACTGCTGGCTGGCACCGCCCTGCATGAAGAGAACTTTATAGTTCTCCGGAACGCCCATCAGCTGGCGCAGATCCGCTTCCGCTTCCTCGATAATGGTCTGGTAGGCCTTGGAGCGGTGACTCATTTCCATAACAGACATACCGCATCCCCGGTAGTCCAGCATTTCTTCCGCCGCTTCTTTCAATACACTTTCCGGCAGGACTGCGGGGCCTGCGGAAAAATTATATACTCTTGCCATGTTCTTTCCTCCTTAACTGTCGACTGTCGATGCGAAAACGATAAGTTTCACGAAAGCTTTTCATCCGAGGGAGCGAATGCGAGTCGAAGGATCTTCTCACTTACCTACTGCATAAGAGATATTCGGTGCGTAGATCCCTCCATGCGGCTTCGCCTTAGTCGGGATGACATCGCTTTTCAAATTCATCCCCGAAGGGGATACCATAACTGTCAACTGTCAACTGTCAACTAACATAATCGCCTTGCGATTATGTTTCCAGCAGCCGTTTCAGCAGCAGGTGGCCCTCCGGGTAAAATACGCCGGTGGCCCGGGCTTCTGCTTCGGTGTAGTGGGCAATGGTTTTTCTCTGGCGGGTGCTGTCAAACAGCACATAGGGCACCGGGTCTCCCGTATGGGTTCGCAGCCGCAGCAGATTGGGATGATCCGGCAGCACCAGCATCCGGTAATCCTCCCCGACATCCTCCATAGCCTTGCGGATGGGGGCGATGATGCGGCTGTCCAGATATTCGATGGAGCGCACCTTTTCTTCCACCAGTCCCTGATGGGCCATTTCGTCCGGGGCCTCCACATGGATGTAGGCGAAGTCACAGCCGTCTTTCAGCAGAGCATCCACGGCGGCCTGAGCCTTGCCTTCCCAGTTGGTGTCGATGGAGCCGGTGGCACCTTCCACCTGATATACTTTCATTCCAGCTCCCACGGCAATGCCTTTCAGCAGATCCACCGCAGAAATGACAGCACCTTTCAGTCCGCTCATATCCGTGAAGGAACGCAGGCTGGGTCTGGTGCCTGCCCCCCAGTACCAGAGGGTATTGGCCTTGTGCTTTCCCTCTGCTGCCCGGCGCAGATTGACGGGATGGTTGTTGAGAATATCGAAACTCTTTTCCATGAAGTCCCGGAGTACCGGTTCTTCGGGAAGCCATAGGCCGATCACCTGCCCCAGATGGTCATGGGGTGGCTCCAGCTGAGCCAGACGGCCATGCTTCCACACCATGATATGGCGATAGCTGGTACCGGTATAGAACTGGAACTCCTCACTGTTGAAGGCATCCCGGATGGCATCCATGAGAATATCTGCGTCGGCGGTGGAAATTTCGCTGGCACTGTGATCCAGAATGGTCTTCTGTTCATAGGGCTCTTCTTCTGTCAATGTGGCGATGTTGCAGCGGAAAATGATGTCATCCGGCTCCATGTCCACACCCACACTGAGGGCTTCCAGGGGAGATCGACCGGTAAAATCCTTTTTGGGGTCGTAGCCCATGACAGACAGATTGGCCACCTCACTGCCCGGTGACATTCCTGCCGGTACGTTCTGCACCATGCCCATCTCGCCCTTGCAGGCCAGATCGTCCATGGATGGGGTACAGGCTGCTTCCAGCGGGGTTTTGCCGCCCAGAGCAGCAACACCTTCGTCAGACATGCCGTCACCCAGCACAACGATGTATTTCACACGATCACACTCCTCATCTCCCATTCGTCCACGCTATATGGACAAATGTATATATTTATGGACTATAGTACCATTTTTCCTTTCAGAATACAATACGATAAACTGACCGAAAATGTGCATGGATTTTTTTCATTTGTAGGCATTTTGCTTATAAAATGATAAATCCAGAATGTAAATTGCAAAAGGCTTCGTTCCCCCTGCAAAAAAACTGTCCACTGTCAATTGTCAACTGTCAACTTCTGTCGATCCGTCGTTTTCTCCATGTTCGCTGCCGTTTTCCCGGCAAAATGCAGAAAATCCATTCCCCTTCTTGACCAGTAATGCGGGGTATGATATGATAATTTTGCAAACCAAACTATGAAAGAGGTAATTGTTATGAAAGACTGCAACTGCGGCTACTGCATGGGCGGCGACATTCTCGCCGGTTTCGGCATTAAAATCTGCGACCTGAAGGTTTCCCAGCTGATCCTGTTCAAGGAGCAGAGCCATCCCGGCCGTGTCATCGTGGCTTACAAGGATCACGTCTCCGAGCTGGTGGACATCTCCGCCGAAGACCGTGCCGCCTTCTTTGAGGACGTGGCCACCGCTGCCAACGCCATCCACAAGGCTTTCCATCCTGATAAGGTCAACTACGGCGCCTATGGCGACGGCGGTTGCCACCTGCACTTCCATCTGGTGCCCAAGTATCAGGGCGAATTCGAGTGGGGCACCCCCTTCGCCATGAACCCCGGCCAGACCTATCTCAGCGACGAAGAATACGCCGCTATGATTGAGAAAATCAAGGCAGCTCTGTAACATTTCCAGTAAAAAAGCCACGGCAGAAATGCCGTGGCTTTTCTGTATGGATTATAAATTAAAATCATCCCCGAAGGGAATACCATAACTGTCAACTATCCACTATCCACTGTCAACTGATATTTGCCCTTCCTTAATCGTCATGGTATTGTCATTTTCCGCAGAAAATGCTATACTGGTTGATAACTTCTCATTCAGAAGGATTTTCTTATATCAAAGGAGGTTCCTTATGAATATTATCATTGCAGGCGATGGCAAAGTCGGCTCCATGCTGACCCGGCAGCTCTCGGCCGAGGGCTATGATGTCACCATCATCGACAACAATGCCACAGTGCTCCAGTCCAGCGTGGAGCGGTATGACGTGATCTCCGTCCACGGCAACTGTGCCTCTATGGCTGTATTGCAGCAGGCGGATGTGAAAAACGCCGATCTGCTCATCGCTGCTACCAGCCAGGACGAAGTGAATCTGCTGTGCTGCACCACGGCCCACGCTATGAATCCCAAGCTTCACACCATCGCCCGGATCCGCAATCCCGAATATACCGAGCAGATCTACCGGATGCGGGATGTGTTCGGTCTTTCCATGCTCATCAACCCGGAAAATCAGGCCGCTACGGAAATTGAACGGTTGCTGAAATACCCGGGCTTCCTCCGGCGGGACACCTTCGCCAAGGGCCGCACGGAGATCGTGGAACTCCGGGTAGATTCCGGCAGCAAGCTGTGCAACGTCTCCCTGATGGATCTTCGCTCCATCGTCAAATGTCAGGTTCTGGTCTGCGCCGTCCTGCGGGGGGGCAACGCAATCATGCCCAAGGGCGACTTCGTCCTGCGGGAGGGAGACCGGGTGTTCTTCACCGCACTGTCTCAAAATCTGACCATTCTGCTGAAAAACCTGGGAATTCTGACCCGTCGGGTCCGGAAAGTCACCCTCTGCGGTGGTGGCAAGATCAGCTATTATCTGGCCGCCCGGTTGAAGAAGGCCGGCATCGCCACCCAGATCATCGACAATGATATGGCACGCTGTCAGGAGCTCTGCGCCCTGTTGCCGGATACCACCATCATCCACGGCGACATCAGCGAGCAGGATCTGCTGGAAAGCGAAGGTCTTTCCGAGACCGATGCCTTGGTAACCCTGACGGGACTGGATGAGCTGAATATGATCGTCTCCCTCTACGCCTCCTCCCGGGGTGTGCCTCAGGTCATCACCAAACTGGGCCATACCTTCAACCGCAGCGTCATCGATTCCATGGCACTGGGCAGTGTGGTCTGCCCCAGAGAACTGGTGTGTAGCAACATCGTCCGGTATGTCCGGGCCATGGAGAATCAGACCGGTGCCGCCATTTCCGTCCATACCATTGCCGACGGTCAGGCCGAGGCTATGGAATTTTTGGTGGATGACACCACCCGCAACTGCGGCAAGCCTCTGAAGGAGATCAAACTCAAACCCAATGTGCTGCTGGTCAGCATCTCCCACGGTGCTTCCACCGAGATCGCCAACGGCGATTCCCAGTTCCAGCTGGGAGACACCGTGGTGGTGGTCACCAACGGCCGGGATATTCTCAAGCAGTTTAATGACATTTTCGCATAAGAGGGCTTCGGTATGAACTATAAAATGATGGGGCGGTTCCTCGCCCAGATTCTGGCCATTGAAGGCGTGTTCATGCTCCCTGCCGCCGGCATCACCCTGTACTGCGGCGATATGTTGGCTTTTCAGGCCTTCCTGTACACCATGGGGCTGATTTTAGCTCTGGTGGTGGTACTGAGTCTCATTTGCCGGGGGGCTCCCAGCGCCTTCCACGCAAGAGAAGGCCTAGTATGTGTTGGCATGAGCTGGATCGTCCTCAGTGCCGTGGGCTGTTTACCCTTCTGCCTGTCCGGGGAGATCCCCCACTATGTGGATGCCTTTTTTGAGATCGTCTCCGGCTTTACCACCACCGGCGCTTCCATCGTGCCGGAAGTGGAGAAGCTCAGCAAGGGCATCATCTACTGGCGCAGCTTCAGCCACTGGCTGGGGGGCATGGGCGTTCTGGTGTTCCTGCTGGCCTTCACCGGGGAAAAGGGGCAAGGCTTTACCATGCACCTGCTCCGGGCGGAAAGCCCCGGCCCCAGCGTAGGCAAACTGGTGCCGAAAATGCGGAAAACTGCCGCCATTCTCTACATTATTTACGTTGTCCTGACCATCATCAACATCATCCTGCTGGTGATCGGCCACATGCCCTTCTTTGAAGCGGTGTGCCACGCCTTCGGCACTGCCGGTACTGGCGGCTTCGGCATCAAGAATGACTCCATGGCAGGCTACAGCCCCTACCTGCAAAACGTCACCACGGTGTTTATGATTTTGTTTGGCGTGAATTTCAGCTGCTACTACCTGCTGCTTCTGGGCCAGTGGAAGAGCGTCTTCCGGGACGAGGAGCTGCGGCTGTACCTGCTCATCATCTTCGCCAGCATCGGTCTCATCGTCTGGAATCTGGGGGATTTCTATGATACTCTGGAAGAGACCGTCCGCCATGCCGCCTTCCAGGTTGGCTCCATCATCACCACCACCGGCTATGCCACCACAGACTTTGACCTGTGGCCCAGCTTCTCCAAGACCATTTTGCTGTGCCTGATGGTTGTCGGTGCCAGTGCCGGTTCCACCGGCGGCGGATTGAAAGTGGCCCGGGTACTGCTGCTGTTCAAGGGACTTAGGCGAAACCTGCGGCAAATGCTCTACCCCCGGAAAGTGGAGCGGATCCGCAACAACGGCGAAGTGGTGGACGAGAAAATTCTCGACAACACCAACGCCTATCTGGCAGCTTACGTCATTATCCTCTTTGCCATCTTCGCCATTATTTCTCTGGATGGCTTCTCCATCGGCACCAATTTCTCGGCTGTGCTGTGTACTTTCAATAACATCGGCCCCGGTCTGGAAGCCGTTGGCCCCACCTGCAATTTCAGTGCCTACAGCGATTTGAGCAAAATCGTCATGTCCTGGGGTATGCTGGCAGGCAGATTGGAGATCTTCCCCATTCTGGTTCTGTTCTCCCCCAGCACCTGAAACAGAGATAAATACACGCCCCCGGAAGAGTGGAAGCCCTTCCGGGGGTTGCTGTTTTGAAAAATTTTGCAAATGCCTGTAACCTTTCCCCTCTTTCTTCTTACTATCAGGGTGAAAACAAAAATGTGAAAGGAGTGACCATCCATGGAGGATGCAAACATCATCGCCCTGTTCTTCCAGCGCAGTGAGCAGGCCATCCGGGAGGCAGAGAAGGCCTACGGGCGCAGGCTTCGGGTGCTGTCTAACCGGATCCTGGGCAATCGGGAGGATTCTCAGGAGTGTGTCAACGACACTTACATGGAAACCTGGAAAACCATCCCGCCTCAGAAGCCAACCTACTTTTACGCCTTTCTGGCAGCCATCTGCCGGAACATTTCCCTGAACCGGCTGGACTGGAATCTGGCCGCCAAACGCCATGCCGAGGTGGTGTCCCTGACTCAGGAAATGGAGCTGTGCATCCCGGACAGCCGCCAATCCGAGACGGCGGACAGAGAGGAAATTAAGGCCGTTCTGGAAAGCTTCCTGACATCTCTGCCTCAGGAGAGCCGGCTCATTTTTCTGCGGCGATATCTGTATGTGGATACCATCGCCGAAATCGCCGTCCGGTATGGCATCAGCGAAAGCAAAGTCAAAACCCAGCTCCACTGCAGCCGGAAGAAGTTGCTGGTCTGTTTAACGAAGGAGGGAATCACCCTATGACCGGAAAAGAATTGCTGCCGTATCTGGGGGATATCGACCTCAGATTCTATGAAGAAGCCGAAAACCGCGCCCCCGTTTCCCGGCACCGCCCCCTTCGCCGTCCGCTGCTGATTTCAGCCCTCATTGCCCTGACGGTGATGCTGGTGGGATGCGCCGTAGTCTATGCCCTGCGGTTGCAGGATATGTCCATTGGCACCGAGACCTATACCCAGAACTTTGACGAAAATGGCAAGGCCATTGAGCCGGTGGAGAAGCCCCGGGACATTATCTCCTTCTACGGCCACAGCGGCGATGCCATCCAGCAGGCCACAAAAGAGTGGTACGCCTTTACGGAAAGCTATGACCCCGATGGTGATCTTATGGACAACATCCCCGACCACCCGGAGATCCCCAACCAATACGAGTACACCTACAGCTGTTACACCACGGAGATGGCGGATAAGCTGGACGAAATCACCCAAAAATACGGCCTGAAACTGCTGGAAGAATGGCTCCCCATTCAGGCATGGCAAAGTGATATCCTGCTGAAAGCCTCCGGTATGGATTCTCTGGTTCTGTCGGACAGTGGCGCAGCAGTCACCCGGCTGTCCGGTATGTATTATCCCCCTTCCAACTTTAAGCTGGATACGGATGTAAAGGTGGAAGGCATCGACACCAGCCTATTCGTCACCGCCATGTATGCCCGGAAGGATTACTTCCCCCGGGAATTCCCCGGCGGTATGGACTTGGATGACTACAGCCAGTGGGATTTCACCGCCCCGGACGGGACTTCTCTTCTGTTAGCTCTTGGCAGCAAGGGGCAGGGATACATCTTCGCCCAGCAGGAGGATGCCATGCTGATCTATTCCATTGACGGCAACTTCTCTTCCAGTGCCTACCCCACAGCCGAGGAAATCATGACCAAGGAGCAGCTGGAACAGGTTGCGCAGGTCTTCGACTATTCCATCCGTCCGGAAATCCTCGACCGTAAGGCCGTTGCGAAAGCATTGGAAGAAAGCAATGCCGCCTATGACGCCCAGAATGCCTACGTTCCGGAAACTTACGGAAGCTTCAGCGAATACCTGACCCGGATGTATCTAAAACCCAATGACGCACCGCGGTACACCTTCTTCGATATCAACGGAGATAGTACGGAAGAGTTGCTCATTGGTTCTGACGGTGCTTACGAGCGTTGGTGTACAATTCAGGACGGGCAAACCATAGAAAAGTATTGTAGCAGCACCTATCTGTGTAAAAACGGTGTGAAAGAATACTATTTGGATGACGATATCTACGAAAACCATACCTATTATGCGCCCATCAGTGACACGGTCATCGATGAAATTGACGAAGAAGCCAACCTTCTCATCAGTGTACAACGGAAGAATGCACAATGGACAAAGAGCACCAACGACCTTCACTACATCGAAATCACCGCAGAAGAAGCCCAGTCCATCATTGCCCAATATCAGCGGATAACCTTAGATTGGAAACCTCTGATAGACTATCCCCTTTCCGAAGATCAGACATTGCTGGACTACCTGAACACCAAGGATGTCCGGGTATCTCAGGAAGAACTGGCGGAGATTTATCGGGAGTTTGCGCAGAAAAGCAGCATCGACTATTCCCATTACCGCATTCTGGATATCAACGGTGACGGAGTAGAGGATCTGCTGTTGAAAGGGCAAAACGATTCCCTCCTTGGCAACACGGATTTTTATTGGGGGGCCTTTACTTATCGCTATGGTTCTGTCCTTGGCTTGCCTGTTGCGGATTTCTATCTCTGTGAAAACGGCGTGTTGGAAAAAGCGGGGACCAGATACCGGGATGGGGTGGAAATTGGCGGAAATGTGTATGACCATGTGGAAGTAAACGGCCATACCTACCTGCGGCTCGATGGTTTTGACTCCGAATCCCTGGAATTTGTGGCCTACAACAAAGCCACCGCCCAGTATCAGGCCGACTGGTACGGTGAGAAAGCCATGAGCGAAGCAGATGCCAATGCCATTTTGGCAAAGTATCCCCGAATCGATCAGGGAATGCGGCCTATTGAAGAGTTGATAGGGTAAATTAAGCACACTGCCCTCCCGGCCAAACGGCCGGGAGGGCAGATTATCTTGCACGCCCATCTTCCGTCACGGCTTACGCCGTGCCACCATCGCTTTTCAAGGAGCAATCGCCACAGGCGATTGTGGATTTGAAAGCTTCGCTTGCCCAGAGGGGAAGGCATTATCACGCGCTGCCGTCAACTCCTGACTCATAATTCCCAACTGCCCACATTTCCCTGCCTTCTGCCGTCTTGTTTTGTGGCAAATGCGCAATTGACTTTTGTCTCCTGCCATGCTATAATTCTCAGGATAAATCCAGCGGCTCGCCGCCATCTCGTCTTGCCGCTTTTGGCAGGACATTTTTTCGGCAGAAAGGAGACCACTATGACTGAAAAGACACAGGTTATTTCCGGCTCTCTGGGTACCGCTTTTTCCGATGGGGTCATTGCCTCCATTTCCGATGTTGTACTTTCCAAGGATGATTGTTCCCAATATGTGGTTTTACCCGGCTTTTGTGATGTGCATGTGCATTTCAGAGAGCCGGGTTTTCCTTATAAAGAGACCATTGCCACCGGAAGCCGGGCAGCTGCCCGGGGCGGTTACACCGCCGTGTGCACCATGCCCAACCTGAACCCGGTGCCGGACAGCGTGGCGCATTTGCAGCAGCAACTGACCTGCATTCGGGAGAGTGCCTGCATCGCCGTCTATCCCTACGGTGCCATCACGGTGGAGGAAAAGGGCGAAACCATTGCAGACCTTGCCGGAATGGCCCCCAACGTCATCGCCTTTTCCGACGATGGCCGGGGGGTACAGTCGGAAGAAACCATGCGTCAGGCCATGTTGCAGGCCAAGGCTCTGGGAAAAATGATCGTGGCTCACTGCGAGGACAATTCCCTCCTCCACGGCGGTTACATCCACGACGGTGCCTACGCAAAGATCCACGGCCACCGTGGCATCTGCTCCGAAAGCGAATGGGGTCCCATTGCACGGGATCTGGAACTGGTAAAAGAAACCGGCGTCAGCTACCACGTCTGCCATATTTCCACCAAGGAAAGCGTGGATCTCATCCGGAAGGCCAAGGCCGCCGGTGTAGACGTGACATGCGAGACTGGCCCCCATTATCTGGTAATGGACGACACCATGTTGCAGGAAGACGGCCGGTTCAAAATGAATCCCCCTCTGCGAAGTCCGGAGGACCGACAGGCCCTCATCGAAGGCCTTCTGGACGGCACCATCGACATGATTGCCACGGATCATGCCCCCCACAGTGTGGAAGAAAAATCCCGGGGGCTGGAAAAAAGCGCTTTTGGCGTAGTAGGCATTGAAACTGCCTTCCAAATTTTGTATACTTATCTGGTAAAACCTGGTATCCTGCGTCTGGACAAACTGGTAGATCTGCTGGTGGTCAATCCCCGGAAACGCTTCGGCATCCCCATGGGTACCGATTATTCCCTCTGGGATCTGGAAGCAGAATCCACCGTTGACCCCGCCGACTTCCTGTCCATGGGCAAGGCAACCCCCTTCGCCGGGTGGAAAGTAAATGGCAAATGCCTCGCCACCGTCCATGACGGCAAAGTAGTTTATCAGGCATAACCCCCAAAAACAAGAAATCCCCATACTTTCTAGGAGGAATATCGATATGGCAAAGAGAACAGATATCCGGAAAATTCTCATCATCGGCTCCGGTCCCATCGTCATCGGCCAGGCCGCCGAGTTCGACTACGCAGGCACCCAGGCCTGCCTGGCCCTGCGAGAAGAGGGCTACGAGGTAGTGCTGTGTAACAGTAACCCCGCCACCATCATGACCGACACCATCATTGCTGACAAGGTCTATATGGAGCCTTTGACTCTGGAATATGTGGCAAAGATCATCCGCTATGAGCGTCCCGACGCCATCATCCCCGGCATCGGCGGCCAGACCGGTCTGAATCTGGCCATGCAGTTGGAAAAGAAGGGCATTCTGAAAGAGTGCCGGGTAAAGCTTTTGGGCACTTCCAGCGCCTCCATCGAGCGGGCGGAAGACCGGGAACTGTTTAAGGAAATGTGCGAATCCATCGGCGAGCCTGTCATTCCTTCCGAGATCACCTACTCTCTGGAAGAAGCCAAGGCCGCTGCCCACCGCATCGGCTATCCCGTTGTCCTGCGTCCTGCCTTCACCCTGGGCGGCACCGGCGGCGGCTTCGCCTACAACGATGAAGATCTGGAAGAGATCGGCATCAACGCCTTCAACCTGTCCCCTGTCCATCAGGTTCTGATCGAGAAGTCCGTCAAGGGCTTTAAGGAGATCGAGTTCGAGGTCATGCGGGATACCAATGACCACGCCATCACCATCTGCGGCATGGAGAACATCGACCCCGTAGGCGTCCACACCGGCGACTCTCTGGTGGTGGCTCCCATCCAGACCCTGTCCAAAGAGGACGAGAAGATGCTCAACGACTCCGCCATCAAGATCATCCGGGAGCTGAAGATCGAAGGCGGCTGCAACGTTCAGTTCGCCCTGAACCCCAACTCTTCCGAATACTACCTCATCGAGGTCAACCCCAGAGTTTCCCGTTCTTCCGCACTGGCTTCCAAGGCTTCCGGCTACCCCATTGCCCGGGTTACCGCCAAGATCGCCGTGGGCATGTCTCTGGAAGAGATCCAGATTGCCAACACCAACGCCGCCTTCGAGCCCAAGCTGGACTACGTCATCGCAAAGCTGCCCCGGTTCCCCTTCGACAAGTTCACCTCCGCCACCAACAAGCTGGGCACCCAGATGAAGGCCACCGGCGAGGTCATGGGCATCGGCACCAATCTGGAAGAAGCACTGCTGAAGGGCATCCGCTCTCTGGAAATCGGCGCCAACCACCTGTACCTGTCCAAGTTTGACAACATGAGCGTGGAAGAGCTGCTGGAATACATTCAGGACTTCCGCTCCGACAATATTTTTGCTATCGCCGAACTGCTGTACCATGGCGTATCCGTGGAAAAGATCGCCAAAATCACCCAGATCACCCCCTTCTTCCTGCAGGCCATCCAGAACATCATCGACATGGAAGAGACTCTCCGGGTCCGCAAGGATCTTGAGATCCTCACCGCCGCCAAGAAGATGGGCTTCTCCGACAAGTACATCGCCCGGCTGTGGAAGTGCGCCGAGATGGATGTGTACAACATGCGTAAGGAGCACAACCTGTTCCCCGTGTTCAAGATGGTGGATACCTGCCACACCGGTGCTTACATCCCCTACTTCTACTCCTCTTACACCGGTCAAAACGATTCCCGGCTGACGGACAAGAAGAAGATCATCGTCCTGGGCGCCGGCCCCATCCGGATCGGTCAGGGCGTGGAGTTTGACTACTCCACCGTCCACTCCGTTATGACCATCCGCAAGGCCGGTTACGAAGCCATCATCATCAACAATAACCCCGAAACCGTCTCCACCGACTACACCACCGCCGACAAGCTGTACTTCGAACCGCTGATGCCGGAAGATGTGATGAACATCATCGAGTTTGAAAAGCCCATCGGTGTCATCGCCTCTCTGGGCGGTCAGACCGCCATCAACCTGGCACAGCCCCTGGCTGACCGGGGCGTGAAGATCATCGGCACCGACTGCGCCGCCATCGACAAGGCCGAAGACCGGAACGAATTTGAAAACCTGCTGAACGAGCTGAACATCCCCCGGGCCAAGGGCAAAGCCGTCACCAATCTGGAAGACGGCATCGCTGCTGCCGAAGAAATCGGCTACCCGGTGCTGGTGCGTCCCTCCTTCGTGCTGGGCGGCAGAGCCATGCAGATCGTAGCCAATGAAAAGCAGCTGCGCCACTATCTGCGCACCGCCGTTGAGATCGACGAGGACAAGCCCGTTCTGGTGGACAAGTACATTCAGGGCCGGGAAGTGGAGATCGACGCCATCTGCGACGGCCGGGATGTGTTTGTCCCCGGTATCATGGAGCTGGTGGAACGCACCGGCATCCACTCCGGTGACTCCATCTCCGTATATCCTCCCTTCTCCATCTCCAACAAGGTCAAGGGCATCATCCTGCAATACGCCAAGAAGCTGGGTCTGGGCATCGGCATTGTCGGTTTGTTCAACATCCAGTTCATCGTGGACAAGGAGGACAACGTCTACATTATCGAAGTCAACCCCCGTTCTTCCCGTACCGTGCCCTTCCTGTCCAAGGCAACGGGCTACTCTCTGGCCGACATCGCCACGGAAGTCATCCTGGGCAAGAGCCTGAAGGAGCAGGGCTTCTTTGACATCTACCCCGATGAGAAGGATCGCTGGTATGTGAAGGCCCCCGTATTCTCCTTCAACAAGATCCGGGGTCTGGATGCTTACCTGTCCCCCGAAATGAAGTCCACCGGCGAAGCCATCGGCTACGACCGCACCATGACCCGCGCCGTGTACAAGGCCCTTCAGGCCTCCGGTATGCACCTGCAAAACTACGGCACCGTCTTTGCCACCATCGCCGACACCGACAAAGAAGAGGCTCTGCCCCTGATCCGCCGGTTCTATCAGCTGGGCTTCAACATTGAAGCCACTTACGGCACCGCCATGTACCTGAAAGAGCACGGCATTCGCACACACATTCTCAACAAGATCAGCGACGGTTCCGACCAGATCCCCAATGCCATGCGGCAGGGTCACATCGCCTACTTCATCAACACCCGTGACCTGAATTCCAATCAGGCCGACGGTCCCAAGCTCCGCCAGATCGCCACGGAATACAACGTGACCATGTTCACCGCTCTGGACACCGTAAAGGTTCTGCTGGACGTACTGGAAGAGACGACCCTGACCATCTCTACCATTGATGCCTGACAATGCGTAGGGCGGGGGCATGCCCCCGCCGACGCGCTGCGACGATCCACTATGCCGGATTGATCCAAAAAGCACACCCATATCGTTAAAAACACGACTTTGCAATGATTTTACTGCTCGGCGGAGGCATGCCTCCGCCCTACGATCAGCGGAAAGGATGACCTATGAAACAATCCATCTTCACCATCCGCAGCAACACCGCGCTGACGGACAGTGTATACAAAATGGTTCTGGAGGGAGATACCTCCGCCATCACTGCCCCGGGGCAGTTTGTGAATATCCGGCTGGAGGGGATGTTCCTGCGCCGTCCCATCTCCGTCTGTGACTACGACGAAACCACCCTGACCATTATCTACAAAGTAGTAGGCAAGGGTACTGCCGCCATGGCAGCTATGGCCGCCGGGGAAAAGCTGGATATTCTCACCGGTCTTGGCAACGGCTACGACCTGTCCCTGTCCGGAGAAAATCCCGTACTGCTGGGTGGCGGTGTAGGCGTGCCACCCATGTATAACCTGGCAAAAAAGCTACTGGCACAGGGCAAATCCGTTTCCGTAATTCTGGGCTTTAACACCGAAAGCGAAATTTTCTATGAGCAGGAATTCAAAGATCTGGGCTGCCAGGTCACCGTCACCACGGTGGACGGCAGCTACGGTAAAAAAGGCTTCGTCACCGATGCCCTGCCGGAAACTTACAGCTATTTCTACACCTGCGGCCCGGAGCCTATGCTGAAGGCCGTTTACCGCAGCACGGCCACCTCCGGCCAGATGAGCTTTGAAGAGCGGATGGGTTGCGGCTTCGGTGCCTGTATGGGCTGCTCCTGCAAGACCCTTACCAGCTACAAGCGCATCTGCAAAGACGGCCCCGTGATGAAGAAGGAGGAGATCTTATGGGAAGCTTAAGTGTGAATCTCTGCGGTATTCCGCTGGATAACCCCATTATCCCCGCCTCCGGCACCTTCGGCTACGGATATGAGTTTGCCGAGCTGTTCGATATCAACTGCCTTGGCACCTTCTCCTTCAAGGGCACCACGAAAGAACCCCGGTTCGGCAATCCCACGCCCCGGATCGCCGAGTGCACCAGCGGCATGATCAATGCCGTAGGTCTGCAAAATCCCGGCGTGGAGACCGTGATCTCTCAGGAGCTGCCAAAGCTTGCCAAGTGCTTCCACAAGCCCGTCATGGCCAATGTCTCCGGTTTCAGCGTGGAGGACTATGCCTACACCTGCCAGAAACTGGATCCGCAGGAACAAGTGGGCTGGCTGGAAGTCAACGTCTCCTGCCCCAACGTTCACGGCGGTGGCATGAGCTTCGGCACCCAGCCGGAAGCCGCCGCTGAGGTGACCCGGGCAGTAAAGGCCGTCACCAAAAAGCCGGTGATCATCAAGCTTTCTCCCAATGTCACCGACATTGTTTCCATTGCCAAGGCCTGTGAGGACGCCGGTGCCGACGGCATCAGCCTGATTAACACCATGCTGGGCATGCGCATTGACCTGCGCCGCCGGAAGCCCGTCATCGCCAACACCATGGGCGGCTTCTCCGGACCCGCCATCTTCCCGGTGGCCGTGCGGATGGTCTATCAGGTGGCCAACGCCGTGAAGATCCCCGTTATCGGCATGGGTGGTGTCAGCTCTGCCGAAGATGTCATTGAAATGATGCTGGCCGGTGCCACCGCCGTGGAAGTGGGAGCCGCCAATCTGGTGAATCCCTACGCCTGCCGGGATATTCTCCGGGAGCTGCCGGAGACCATGGCAAAATACCGTATCAACAATTTAAGTGAAATTATAGGAGGCGCGAAGTAACAAATGGGTAAGGACGTAATCGTAGCATGTGATTTTTCCTCTGCAGAGGCAACCTTTGCATTCCTGGACAAGTTCCAGGGCCGGAAGCCCTTCGTGAAGATCGGCATGGAGCTGTATTATGCGGAAGGTCCGGAGATCGTCCGGCAGATCAAGGCCCGGGGTCACAAGATCTTCCTGGACTTAAAGCTCCACGACATTCCCAATACCGTCAAGAAGGCCATGGCTGTCCTGAGCAATCTGGATGTGGACATTACCAACCTCCACGCCGCCGGAACCACTGCCATGATGCGCGCCGCTCTGGAAGGGCTGACCCGTCCCGACGGCAGCCGTCCCCTGCTCATCGCCGTGACCCAGCTGACCTCCACCGATCAGGAAGCCATGGAGCGGGATCTGCTGATCCACGAGCCCATGGACGAAGTGGTGATGCACTACGCCGAAACTGCCCGGAATGCCGGTCTGGATGGCATCGTCTGTTCCCCTCTGGAAGCCGGAAAAGTCCACGGCCGCTGTGGCGAGAACTTCCTGACCATCACTCCCGGTGTCCGTTTCGCCGACGGCGATATCGGTGACCAGAAGCGGGTCATGACCCCCGCCGCCGCCAAGGCCATTGGCTCCGACTACATCGTAGTAGGCCGCCCCATCACCGCCGCTGCGGATCCCGTGGCCGCTTATGAGCGCTGCGTGGCAGAATTCTGCGATTAAAAATAACCACACCCTCGTAGGGCGGGGGCATGCCCCCGCCGATCAGGTAACAATGACTGCGCACCCCGGTGATAGTGCATAAGTATGGCATTCCCCATTCAACGAACCAATTTCTAATCTTAAGCGGGTCGGCGGAGGCATGCCTCCGCCCTACAAGCACTTCCCTTTTCCTTAGTACAACAAATCCACAACAACATGGAGGACAGATAATGGAAAGCTACAAAAGAGAGTTTATCACCTTCCTGCAGGAAGCCGGTGTGCTGAAATTCGGTGATTTCACCGCCAAGTCCGGCCGGAAGATCCCCTACTTCATCAACGCCGGCATGATCAAGACCGGCAATGACATTGCCCGGCTGGGTGAATTCTATGCCAAGGCCTACTTTGAAAAGTTCGGCAACAAGCCCGCCGTCCTCTACGGCCCGGCTTACAAGGGCATTTCCCTGTCCGTCTCCGCTGCCGTGGCACTGAGCAAGAACGGTCTGAACGTGCCCTTCTTCTTCAACCGGAAGGAAGTAAAGGATCATGGCGAAGGCGGCGTCTTTGTTGGCTATGTGCCACAGGCCGGTGAAGAAGTGGTCATCATCGAGGATGTCATCACCGCCGGCACCGCCATCCGCGAATCCATGGCCATTCTGAGTCAGCTGAAGGACGTAAAGGTTGCCGCTACCTTCATCATGGTGGACCGGAAGGAAAAGGGTCAGGGCGAGAAGGGTGCCATGCAGGAGATCGAGGAGCAGTTCGGCTTTCCTGTCTACTCCATCGTGGATGTGTATGACATCCTCGAATACCTGAAAGAAGACCCCGCCAACGAAGAAAACGTCACCCGGATCCAGAACTATCTGGCCGTGAACGGAGCAAAGGCATGAAAAACTTAATGAACATCACGGATCTGTCCGTGGAGGAAATTGACGAGCTCATTGCCGTGGCAGAGGATATCATTGCCAATCCCGTGAAATATCAGGATGCCTGCCGCCATAAGCTGCTGGCCACCCTGTTCTTCGAGCCCTCCACCCGGACCCGGTTGAGCTTTGAATCTGCCATGCACCGCCTGGGCGGCAGTGTGGTGGGCTTCAGTGAAGCCAGCTCTTCTTCCTCTTCCAAGGGCGAGAGCCTATCCGATACCGTGCAGGTGGTGGGCAACTATGTGGATATCATCGCCATGCGTCACCCCAAAGAGGGTGCCCCCGTGGTGGCTACCCGGAAGGCCGGGGTGCCCATCATCAATGCCGGTGACGGCTCCCACAACCATCCCACCCAGACTCTGACGGATCTTCTGACCATCTGGCGCACCAAGAAGCGCTTTGACAATTTGACCATCGGATTGTGCGGTGACCTGAAATTCGGCCGCACCGTCCACTCTCTGGTGGGCGCCATGGCTCGCTACAGCGGTATCAAGTTCGTCTTTATCGCCCCGGAGGAGCTGCGTTTCCCCCGGTACATCATCGAGGAGGAACTGGAAAGCCGGGGCATTCCCTACGAGGAAGTGTCCACCATGGAAGAAGCCATGCCCCAGCTGGATATTCTCTACATGACCCGGGTCCAGCGAGAGCGGTTCTTCAATGAAGCGGATTACATCCGCCTGAAGGATACCTACATCCTGACCCCGGACAAGCTGGAGCCTGCCAAGAAGGATCTGGTAGTCCTCCATCCCCTGCCCCGGGTCAACGAGATCTGCGTGGATGTGGATGCAGACCCCCGGGCCTGCTACTTCGATCAGGCCAAAAACGGCATGTTCATCCGCATGGCGCTGATCCTGAAAATGCTGGAGGTGGAAGTATGAACATCGACCGCATCGAAAACGGCATTGTCCTGGATCACATCACCGCCGGAAACAGCATGCACATCTACAATGTGCTGAAACTGGATCAACTGGACTGCACCGTGGCACTGATCCAGAACGCCAGCAGCACCAAGATGGGCAAGAAAGACATCATCAAAGTCAGCACCCATATGGAGCTGGATCTGGACATTCTGGGCTATCTGGATCCCGGCATCACCGTCAACGTGATCCAGGATGGAGAAGTGGCTCAGCAGCGGACTCTGGCTCTGCCGGAGCGGGTCATCGGCGTCATCCAGTGCAAAAATCCCCGGTGCATCACCTCTGTAGAGCGTGGTATCGTCCACGAATTCAGGCTGACAGATCCCAAAAAGAAAGTTTACCGCTGTATCTACTGCGATCAGCAGGCATAAGCATCGCCCCCGCTTCTTATCAGAGGCGGGGGCTCTTCATAGGTACAGTGTATATGTGTGCGGGACGTCGAGGGCATCTTCCCCCACGCTTAGGAGCAAAAAAGGGGCGTGTTGCTTTATGCAACACGCCCCAACCCTTTTTACTTATGCCTTACCCACTGTTACGTTGGTCTTTTCCCGCACGGCATTCAGCAGGGCATCCACATTCTCCTCGTTGGTGAAGCGGTAAGCCTTCTGCTTGTTGCCGTCGTAGCACACCACCAGGTATG